>JAGVHR010000064.1 GCA_020056455.1 Thermodesulfovibrionales bacterium | reverse complement strand
TCACTTGTCCCGATAACATGCTCAAGCAGCACCTCACCGGCTATCCTGTTGCCGAGGTTCTTCGGACCGACAAAACCCGGAGCATTCACCGGGATGACCCTGATGTCCAAAGTGGTTTCGGCCTTTTTGCAAACAGCGTCTATGTCCTCACCAATCAGCCCGCTCACACAGGTCGCGTGGACAAATATCGCCTTTGGACCCACTGCATCAAAGGTCTTTTGTATGGCCCGGGACAGCTTTTCTTCAGCGCCATAGACAATATCCAGCTCAGACATATCTGTCGTAAAACCCATTTTGTCGAGATCGCCCTTTTCAGACATACTACCCCGGCCTTCCCATGAGTTGCCGCAGCAGGAGATCGGGCCATGGACGATATGCGCTGTGTCCGCGATCGGCTGAAGCACGATCATCGCGCCGTCAAAGGCGCAGGACTCACCGCCCCGCGAGCGGCAGACCTTGTCGGACTTATCCGTGCTGCATCCGTGCTCTGTCAGTTTGTCTATATTGGTTATCATGGTCTCTCCAATGGGCGAGGCATTGCCTAGCCCCTACTGTCCTTTTCAACCCTCTTCTTAACATCCTTTAATCTTGACAACTTCGTAAAAAGTCCTTTTCAAAGCTGTCATTCCCGAAGTCCTTAATCGGGAATCCATTCTTTTCAAGAAGTTGCTCAACCTTGGATTCCCGCCTTCGCGGGAATGACGACTTTTTAATAGACCGTCAATCTTTACTGCACTTACCACCCCGGCCTTCGGCCACCCCTCCTAAAATAGGCGGGGAGTTTCTGATATTAGCTCCCCTCCTTGGTTAAGGAGGGGCCAGGGGTGGTTGGTTAGACTCACTTACCTGATCACATCAAAGCTCGTCGTGTTCATCGTCTTCCTGTCCATCTCATCCAGCACAGTATTGACAATCGAAGTCACAAGGTTTAACACACCCTGATAACCTATGATCGGGTACCTGTGCAGATGGTGCCTGTCGAAGAGCGGGAACCCGATCCTTACAAGGGGCGTGCCCGTGTCTCTCCATAAAAACTTTGCGTATGAGTTCCCGATAAGCAGGTCCACAGGGTCGGTGAACATCAGCGACCGAAGGTGCCACATGTCCTTGCCTGAATAGACCTTCGCCTCGCTGCCGAAAGGACTCTCCGCCAGAAGACTCTGCATATCTTCATCGAACTTCTTGTCTCCCATTGAGCAAACGATATGCGCCGGAATTCCGCCCATCTCCATCAGCAAACTCACGAGGCCGAGCAGTTGATCGGGGTCTCCTACGAGGGCGAACCTCTTTCCGTGGACATATGGGTGCGAGTCTACCATCGCATCGACGGCCCTGCCGCGTTCATCTTCTATCTCCTGCGGTATCGGCTTTCCGGTCAGCGTGCTCAGTTGTTCAAAAAACAAGTCTGTGTTCTTTACTCCTATGGCTGGAAGCGCCAGCGCCTTCTGGCTCCATTCCTTCCGGATATAATCCATAGTCTTCAGCGTCGAATACTGCTGAAGGGCGATGGTGGCGGTGGCGTTTATCGAATCCATTGCATCTTCCAGCGGGGTGCCACCGGGATAGAGCTTGTATTCTCCTGTATTTGGCGAATCGAAGATCGCGCTGGCATCCGACAGAAGCGTAAAATCTACGCCCATCAGTGATAGCAGCCTCTTTATTTCATGGTAATCGCCGGTGTATGTATCAAATCCCATGATGACATTGATCTTTCCATTAGGTTCTCCCTTCTTGCCTGTGGTGATGGAAGAGAGTATGCCTTTCATCATATTGTCGTAGCCGTTAATGTATGAGCCGACAAAACTTGGCGTGTGCGCAAAGGGGACCGGCAGGTCCTTTGGTATCAGCTCTTTTTCCTTTGCGGTCCTTATGTAGGCGTTCAGGTCGTCTCCGATCACCTCGGCCATGCAGGTCGTGCATACCGCGAGCATCTTCGGATGATACAGGGTGTAGGCGTTCTCTAACCCTTCGAGCATATTGTTCAGCCCGCCGAAAACTGCCGCGTCCTCTGTCATAGAGGTCGATATGGCTGCCAGAGGCTCCTTGAAATGCCGGTTCAGGTGGCTTCTGAAGTAGGCCACGCAGCCCTGCGCGCCCTGCACAAAGGGCATGGTCCCGTCAAAACCGGACGAACAGAAGATAGCTCCGAGCGGCTGGCAGGCCTTGGCCGGATTTATCTTTATATTTTTCCTGGCAAAGTTCTTTTCCTGATATTCTTCGGTCTTTGTCCATTCGGCAATCTCCTTAACCTTTTCCTTCGGCCAGGGGTCTTCGAACTCTCTTTTATTTTCGAACTGGTCCAGATATGTCTGCTCCTGGAAGAGCTCGTTATGGTCTTTGATCCTTATCGTCTTCATTTCTTCCTCCGTATCAAATTCCACGACGGATTGTTGACCGTCATGTCCATATCTCTTGCAAAGACCGGGAAACCGTCGAAGCCGTGGTAAGGCCCTGAGTAATCCCATGAATGCATCTGGCGGAACGGGACGCCCATCTTGTGATAGGAATATTTTTCCTTTATGCCCGCGCCCACCATATCGGGTTTCAGCCTTCTGGTAAACTCCTCCAGTTCATAAAGGGTGGCGTCATCCATGATTACCGCGCCTTCTTTCATCACAGGGTATGTCCTGTTGTAGTCGTCGTTATGACCGAATTCATATCCCGAGGCGATTATCTCCATTCCAAGGTCTTCATAAGCGCCGACAGTATGCCGGGGTCTCAGCCCTCCGACATAGAGCATCACCTTCTTGCCTTCGAGTTTCGCCTTGTATTGCTCAACCACCGCATCCATCATCGGCTTGTATTTTTCGATCATCTTTTCAGCCTTCTCCTTGATGCTGTCATCAAAATGCGAGGCGATCTTTCTTATGCTTGCGTATATCTTCGTGGGGCCGAAGAAGTTGAACTCCTCCCAGGGGATGCCGTACTCTTCTTCCATATGCCTGCAAATGTAGTTCATCGAGCGATAGCAATGGATAAGATTGAGCTTTGACTTCGTCGCTATGCCGAGTTCATTTACGGAGGCATCCCCGGTCCACTGCGCTATGACCCGCAGACCCATCTCTTCCAGCATCTTCCTTGAGGCCCAGGCGTCTCCTCCTATGTTGTAATCGCCGATGAGCGCCACGTCGTAGGGAGTCGATTTTTCAAGTTTTCCTTTGCCCAGGACATAGTCCCTGATAGTGTCATTCGCTATGTGATGGCCGAGGGACTGACTCACTCCTCTGAACCCTTCGCACCTGACCGGGACAATCGGGATTTTGAATTCTGCTGCAACCCTCTTTGATACTGCTTCTATGTCGTCACCTATCAGGCCTACCGGGCATTCCGAAAGGATGCCGATGCCCTTTGCCAGAGGAAAGAGTTCTTTCAGTTCATGAAGGGCCGCATCGAGGCCCTTGTCGCCTCCATAGACAATGTCTTTTTCCTGAAAGTCGGTAGTGATGTGCATTGTGCCGAAGGTGTCTACACCCGTTATGCCGTTGTAATAATTTCTTCTGGCCCACCAGCTGTACTGCCCGCATCCAACAGGGCCATGGCTGACGGTAATCTGGTCTTTGACCGGCCCCCAGACAACGCCCTTGGCGCCTGCGTATGCGCAGCCCCGGACAGTCATGACGCCCGGCCTGGATTTTGTATTGGCCTTTACCTTACAGGTGCTGCACTGTCCGGAAGGATCATTTGCCGCAAGGTGCCTGGCCCGCTCTTTTTTGGCCTTCTCCGGATATGCATCCAGGACTTCCTCTATCATCTTCTGTGTATCTTTAATGGTTGTGCTCATATTCTTCTCCTCTCTTTGGATGTCAGCTAATCAGTTTCAAGTCTTAATCCTTTAAGACTTGCAGCCGGTTTAGTCGCCAAGTTACAACCCACCCCTACACCCCTCCCAAGAGGGGAATCTTCAGACATAAACGCTATAGAGGTCCCCTCCCGGGAGGGGCTGGGGGGTGGGTTGTTCTATGCCTTTTCACTGACTTATGCCGCCTCTTCGCTCTCCATTATCCCGAAGTCCATAAGCAGTTCTTCCAGCTCATCCATGGAAATGGGCGTAGGTATAACGAGGTCCCTGTTGTCGGCGATCTTTTTTGCGAGTATCCTGTATTCTTCTGCCTGAGGGTGTTCAGGAGAGTATTCGATGACCGTCATCCTCCTGAGTTCGGCCCTCTGCACCTGGTTGTCCCTCGGCACAAAATGTATCAGCTGGGTCCCAAGTTTTTTCGCGAGTTCCGCAATCAATTCGTATTCTTTGTCAGTCTTTCTGCTGTTACATATCAGACCGCCCAATCTTACTCCGCCGCTGTGAGCATATTTGAGAATGCCTCGTGAGATATTATTTGCCGCATACATGGCCATCATCTCGCCTGAGGTCACTATGTAGATCTCTTTTGCCTTGCCCTCTCTCATCGGCATTGCAAAGCCGCCGCAGACAACATCACCAAGGACATCGTAAAAGACAAAGTCGGTGTCCGCATCATAGGCCCCGTTTTCTTCAAGGAAGTTTATGGCGGTTATAACACCCCGGCCCGCGCAGCCCACTCCCGGCTCCGGCCCTCCCGACTCAGCGCACCGGATGCCGTTAAAGCCGGTCAGAAGCACTTCGCCGACTTCGAGGTCTTCCACTGTGCCGCGTTCCCTCGCCAGGTCCATCACTGTTGTCTGGGCCTTTGCGTGCAGTATGAGCCTTGTTGCGTCTGCTTTGGGATCGCAACCTACTATCATGCATTTGTACCCTGCCTGTGAAAGGCCGGCAACCGTATTCTGTGTTGTTGTTGATTTGCCGATACCGCCCTTGCCGTAAACCGCAATCTGTCTCATTTAAGCCTCCTATCGAAAATTGTATTGCAATCGGAAATGCAACCTGCATGCCACAAGTGCAGATGGGCTTGAAATAAGGTTTGCCGATAAATAGAGGTTTTGGATAGAGGACAAATCTGAATCAATAAGGACAAAATTGAAAGAGATACGAGTATATCGACCGGGATAATGAGGCGTATTTCTTGCGGCTTACGGATAAAAAGAATGATAAGCTTTATCTGTCGGGCTCCAGGATCAGGAAATTGCGACATTAAAGCGCCCAAATTGAGCGATTCTTTTTGCAGGCAGCGGTGATATTTACCGTATTTCCTTTATAATGACTGTTGACCGATGTGAAATATTTATTCTCAGGGAGGATGGGATGAAAGTAGAGGGGAGATTTCTATCTGTTTTTTTGCCGGTTATTTTGTTTGTTGTCTTGTTTACCACTTCTATATTTGCAGGTGAAAACGCCGGCGTCGAGATGTTTTCTCCTCAGGGCGAGGTCAAGAATGTCAGACAGGTTTCAGTCAGATTTTCAGAGCAGATGGTTCCGTTCGGGGACCCGCGCATGGCCGAGCCGTTTGACATCAAATGCCCTGAAAAAGGACAGGCAAGATGGGCCGACAGCAGGAACTGGGTATTTGATTTTGATAAGGACCTGCCTGCGGGCATAGTCTGTGAATTCAGCTTAAAGCCGCAGCTTAAAACCCTTTCAGGAAAACCGGTATCAGGACAGCAAAAGTTCACTTTTTCAACAGGAGGTCCTGCGATAAGGGAATCCTTTCCTCATCAGGGCTCTGAGAATTTGGATGAAGATCAGATATTTGTCCTCATGCTCGATGCTGAGCCTATCGAAGAATCCGTTCTGTCCAAGGTCTCATGCTCGATCGAGGGCATTAATGAAAAGGTCGGGATAAGGATTATCAAAGGCAAGGAAAGGGAAAAGATACTAAAGGCT
>JAGVHR010000127.1 GCA_020056455.1 Thermodesulfovibrionales bacterium | reverse complement strand
TCCCTTTGCCAAAGGGAGGAACAATTCCCCTCTTTGGCAAAGAGGGGCGAGGGGAGATTTTCCATACAAATCCCGATTACTTATGGTCTTATTAATAGTACGAATATACAGGAGGTCAGGAATGCGTAAATTTTCCCTTGTTGAATTTTCTGTAGAACATCCCAAACTGATTGTGGTCCTGTCGGTGCTTATCACCATGCTGTTCATGACACAGTTTCCAAAGATGAGGACTGACACGAACCCCAAAAACATGCTTCCTGCCACGTCTGAGGTCAGGGTCTGGAATGATGAAGTGGAAAAGACCTTCAGTCTTTATGAGGACATGATAGCGGTCGGGATTGTGAATGAAAAGGGTATTCTCAACAAGGACACGCTTGGCAAGGTCCAGAGGATAACAGATGAGATACTGAAGATAAAAGGTGTTGCAGCAAGGGACGTATCAAGCTTCACAACCATTGATAATGTCACAGTGGAGGATGCGACTTTGAAAGTCGCTCCGCTGATGACAGCGCCTCCTGAGGATGAACAGGGCATCGAATATCTGAGAAAAATGCTTTATGAAAATCCTCTTTTCATCAATCGGATAATTTCAAAGGACGGCAAGACAACAGCCATCTATGTCCCGCTTGAAAAAGGCTCAAACGGCAAGCAGATTGCTGACAGGATACGGGAGGTCGTCAAAAAAGAAAAGGGCGACGAGCAGTACTATGTGGCCGGAGATCCTGTGGCGCGCGATACTTTCGGGGCCGAGATGTTCAAGCTCATGGCCATATTCGCGCCTATTGCCGGAATGGTCATGCTTTTTGTCAGGTACCTCATGTTTAAGGACCTCTTTCTTTCAATTACGCTGATGATGGACGCCATGATCAGCATTGTCTGGAGCATGGGGCTTCTTATCGGGCTGGGCTTCCCTATCCATATAATGAGTTCGATGGCGCCTGTATTTCTTATGGCCATTGCCACTGACAGCATGCATATCTTCAATGAGTTCTATTTCCGGTACAGGGAGACAAGGGACAAGAAAAAGGCGATCATCGAGACCATGCGTGCCGTGAGTCGACCCGTCCGCAATACGGCCCTGGCGACGGCAGCGGGCTTTGCCGTGCTTCTTTTCATGAATATTATTCCTGTTAAAGTGTTCGGCGGACTGGTGGCGTTCGGCACGATCGCCTTGAGGCTCTTAAGCTTCAGCTTCATACCTGCAATGTTCACTTTTGTGAAAGATGAGAAAATAGAAAAGATCGCCCATGCTGAAGATATCGGCACGGACAGAACATCTCAGTTCCTTAAAAAGCTTGCAGGGTTCGGGACGCACCATCCGAAGAATACCGTAGCAGTCGGGCTTGTCCTGTTTGTAATAGCGGTCGTCGGGTTATCGAAGATAACCGTGAATAATAATCTTGTGGAATGGTTCAAGAAAGGCAGCGATGTCCGTGTTGCGGACACAGTGATGAACAAGGCCCTCGGCGGCACGTCGCTTGGGTATGTGGTGGCAATTGCCAAGGAGGACGAGTATATAAAGACACCTGAGGCAATGCGGTATATCGAAGGACTTCAAAGACGGCTCGAACAACTGCCTGTGGTAGGCAAGACAACTTCGGTTGTCGATTATGTGAAGAGGATAAACCGGGTACTTCACGATGACGACCCGAAATACGATGTTGTGCCTGAAACCAGGGACATGATAGGCCAGTACCTTTTCCTGTTTTCCATGTCTGCGAAACCCTCTGATCTGGACAATGTTGTTGACTATCCATTTAAGAGGGCCAACATCTGGGTGCAATTAAAAACCTGGGATGCGCAAGCCATGAAAGATGTCATAAGCGCAATGGACGACTATAAGAAAACCAATCCTACGCCCATGGAAATAAAGCCTTCCGGGATCGCGTATTTCAACCTTGTGTGGAACCATGAAGTTTTGTGGGACATGGTAAAGGGCTTTGTCCTTGCCCTGATCGCCGTATTTACCATCCTGGCCTTCGACTTCCGCTCCGTTAAATGGGCGGTTGTCGGTTACACGCCCCTTCTGTTTACGATCCTGCTCATTTACGGGGTTGTCGGTTTTATCGGAAAAGATTTTGATATGCCGATCTCGGTGCTTTCTACCCTGTCTCTCGGCATGGCGGTGGACTTCGCAATCCATTTTGTGAGCAGGTTCAGACAGCGGCTTAAAGAAACAGCACCCCTCTTTGATTCCCCCCTTGGTAAGGGGGGATACAGGGGGGTAAATGACGCCCTGCTCTGGACTGCTGCAAGGCCCGGCAAGGGCATTGTGCGCAATGCAGTGCTCTTTGCCGCCTCTTTTGCTGTGATGATGTTTGCCCCGCTAACTCCGTATATCACAGTAGGCGCGTTTATCGTCAGCATGATGCTTCTGAGCGCTATAATGACCATAATCTACTTGCCCGCCCTCATAACTCTGACGCAGGGTTGGCTGTTTAAAGAAGGAGTAAAATGAGATCGACAAAGACTATTTTAGCTGCCCTGCTGGCTTTCGCCTTTCTGTTCCCTCTTGCTTCTTTTGGAGCGAGGATGTCCGAGCCTGAGGAACTGGATAAGTTGATCAAAAAACTCAGTGAACGCCAGTCGAAAAACAAACAGTTTGACAAAAAAGCAAAGGCATATTTCTTTGATGCCCAGACACCTGAGACGATCGATGGTTTGATAAAGGAGTTTGCACCCGGTGACACAATAACGATCATCGTATTTTCGAACCTTTCGAAAAAGCCTGTCAAAGAGGTCGTGGCAATGAAAAAGGCCGGTATAAGCTGGAAGGACATGGCAGCGAAGCTGAAAATCAACCTAAAGGCTGCTGTCAAGGAGGTTAAAGACTTCCGCCTCGGCATCGGCTGAGAGTGACCAATTCAGGGCGTGTCTCTGAAAAGATTAATAGAAATACAGGAGAGTCAATGCATATGAAAAAAACAATAATTGCAGTAACTGTTGCAGTGCTTATAGTCTTTTCGGCGCTTCCGATATTTGCTGAAGACGATACGGCAAAGAAGATGTCAGACATTCTATTGGCTGCTAAAGAAAACGGGAACTACCAGGTCTCTGCCGATGAGGTGAATATGTGGATCAAAACAAAGGCAACTGACTTCATCGTGCTTGATATCAGGCCAAGTCCTGATGAGTACAAGGCAGGGCATATCCCCGGCTCAGTTCATATTCCCTTTTATGCCGTGCTTCTTCCTGAGAATATGAAGAAAATCCCGAAAGACAAGAAAATAGTACTTGTCTGCGGAACGGGCCAACTTGAAAACATGCCTGTGGTGCCTCTGAGAATGCTCGGATACGACGCCTATACCATGACTTTCGGCTATGCGGCGTGGATCAAGGGATACATAGGCGGAGAGGCCATGAAGAGTGTTGTCGGCAAAACGGCGACCAAGCGCTACCCTATAGAGAAATAAGGATGCCTGCATGAAAAATATCATTATGAGGCCTTGGTCATTCGTATGGGGCGGTTTCCTTGTGGGGCTCGCCGAGGTACTCTATTTCCTCAAGTATGAGACGCCTATACCGATTACAACAGGCCTTGCAAAGATGTTCGGCACGCTTGAGGAAAACATCACAAAGACTGACTTCATAACGAGGACTTACAGTGGGGATATCCACTGGGTCCTGCTCGGAATGGTTGCAGGCGGCTGTCTCGTTACCATCATCGAACGGGAAAGAAAGAGCTGGGTGAAATATCCGCCCCGGGTCCTTGTGCTTGCCTTCTTTGGGGCCATTATATTCGGTTTCGGCACACGTCTGGCCCAGGGGTGCACTGCCTGGCATTATCTTGGAGGCATCCCTGCCATGAGCCTGACTTCCATTGTCGTGGCTATAGTAAGCATTCCCTTTGCATATCTCGCTTTTATGATGATGGCAAAGCTGAATGCCGGTGGGTTCATGAAACATCATGAGGTGAAGGCAACCGTGAAGAAGTGCGTTGAGCTTGAGTATCAGACAGAGACCCTCGCCTATGACCCTGAGCATAAGCCTTATAGGGACCCCATACGGCTGGCGCTCACCGCTTTTTTTCTTCTGCTGATCGTGTCTTCGTTCTGGACAGCTTTACAGGGCGAGTCTTCCAACAGTATCGGCAGCTTGCCATGGGTTGAAATTGCGCTGAAAAGTCTTGTTGGGCTTCTTGTCGGTATCGGCATCGGCAAGTCAGGGTTCGGCACTGAATGTGCAGTTATGTCCCCAAAATCACTACTCATGAAGCAAAAGCATTTTGATGCAATGAAAGTTGCCAGGATTACTCAGACTATGTTTACGGGCATGATGCCCTTTGCCGGGCTTCTTGTGGCGGTCCTAATGTTTAATCTCACGATTCTCTTTACCTGGATCGTCCTTGGGTGGGACGTGCCTGTGGTTGTGGAGGCAGGGAAATATAAATTCGGCTTTCATCTCGGCCATCTGGTCGGCGGCCCCATGCTGGGCATAGGCAGTGTCATGATGTTGGGCTGCGAGATCAGGACATATTCACGCCTTGGCATGTCATACATGACAGGGCTGGCCGCACTGCCGGGCTTTCTGCTCGGCTATCTTCCCTACTCTCTCTACAAGGACCAGATTGACGAGATCTTCTTTTCGAGAGGGTTCATGAAGGAGAAGAATATGCTCGAACTCCTGCCCGACAACCCGTATATCCATTACGCATTTGCAGCGGCCTATACTGCGCTGCTTATCTGGCTTCTTGTCTGGACCGTCCGCAAAGGCTCGCAGATAGCAAAGGTCTCAAAAAGAGAATATATCACCAAGTCAACAGATGAAATATTTCTGAAAGAACTGCATGAGGAACATATAGCAGAAATATGAAATACACTATTTTTCAATAAGGAGGTTGAAATGAAAAGGTATCTAATTTTGTTCGTGGCACTGCTTCTCCCGCTGGAGGTCTTTGCGATAACAGCGGATGAGGTTATGAAAAAATCCCAGGCAGCGTTTCTCTATCAGGGCAAGGACTTTAAGGCCAGGGTAATGATGAAACTTGTGAGCAGGGGCGGCCAGGAGAGGGTCAGGGAGATGACCATGCTCAGAAAAAACTTTGGTGAGGCCGGCGGCGATCAGAAGTATTTTATCTACTTCTTCCAGCCTGCAGATGTGAAGGATATGACCTTCATGGTCTACAAATACCCGAAGAAGGACGATGACAGATGGTTGTTTGTCCCTGCCATAAACATGGTACGTCGTATCGCCGCACAGGACAAGCGGTCAAGCTTTGTCGGCTCTGACTTTACCTATGAAGATATTTCAGGGAGAGATATTGAGGACGACACGCACGCACTTATAAAAGAGGAAAAACTCGGAGCAAAGGACTGTTATGTAATAAAGAGTACTCCGAAAGCAGCTGATGTCGATTATAGTTACAAGCTCTCATGGATCGACAAAACTACGTTGCTGCCCCTTAAGGAAGAATACTCCGACGGTAAGGCAGAGCAGTATAGAATCTTCAGCGCTGATGAGATAAAGGACGTAAAGGGCTTCCCCACAATCACCAAGAGGACCATGAAGAACCTTCAGAGCGGGCATTCAACACAGGTCACCTATATAAAAACAGATTATAACATTGGCGTTGAGGACAGCCTTTTTACAGAACGCTTTCTCAAGCAGCCACCCAGGAAATGGATTGAATGAACAAACTGATTATAATTCTTGCTCTTCTATGCTTGCTTATGTGGTCGAGCGACAGTCAGGCTCTCGGCATAGGAGATTTTGCACCTGATTTTCAGGTTGTGACCCTTGACGGAAAGGAAATCTCCTATTACAAGGATATAAGAGGAAAGACGCCTTTATATCTTATTTTTTGGAGCATTTGGTGACCGCACTGCCAAAGAGAACTTCCCCGTGTGGAGAAGATGTTTAAAGAATACAGCGATAAGATAATATTTATTGGTATCAGTCAGGACGACAAGGGAAAGATTGATGATTTCGTAAAGAAGTTTGAACTGAGCTTTCCCATCGCCCGTGACGCCGAAAAAACCATTGCACCTGCATTTGATGCAAGGATACCGACTCATATCCTTATTGATGGGCAGGGGACGATAAGATATTTTGAGCCTTCCTCTCCTGAAACAAAAGATTTGGAAAAACTCCTCAAATGACGGATGCAGGGATGACAGACAATGATGCGTCAGAAGCCTTCTCGCTTTATGCTGAGGATTATGACAGGTGGTTCGATTCACCTGAAGGGCAAGCGCTCTTTGAGTTGGAAGTCAAAGCAGTAAGGCTCCTGATGAAAGATATGTCTCCGCCTTTGCTCGAAATAGGCGTGGGCTCAGGGAGGTTCGCGGCAGCCCTTGGAATTCGTTACGGGGTTGAGCCCGCAGAAGCCCTGCTTGAGATGGCTAAAAAAAGAGGGGTCAACGTAGAAAAAGCATTTGGTGAAAAACTCCCGTTCCAGAACGGTATTTTCGGGGGTGTCTTCATACTCTTCACCTTATGCTTTGTCAAAGAGCCTGCAATTGTTTTGTCTGAGGCAAAGAGGGTATTAAGAAATGGCGGAGGATTGATCATCGGATTTATCAACCGTGAAAGTCCTTGGGGCGAGCTTTACATGAAAAAAAAGGCTGAAGACCATTCGGCCTATAAACATGCAAGCTTCTTCAGCGTTGAGGAGATGCTCAAACTTATTTCAAGAGGCGAGTTTATACATGAAGCTTCTTCTTCGGCGCTGACTCAGCCACCATCAGTCAGTCCCCGCGAGCAGGGCGTGCGTGAGAGCATCATGTCAAACAGCGGCTTTATTTGTATTTTGGCAAGAAAAGAAAAACCGTAGGACTTACCAATAGGCGTCTTCTGTGAAGGCGCTGATCTACTTAAAGGAGGATATGCAAATGAAAACAATCAGGGCCAAATTCATCATGCGCAAGAAGGTCTCCATCAGGATTGATGCCTCGGGGGAAGAGGTTGTATACAAGATTATGGCAAGCGGCTATCACGGTCTCCCGGTAGTCAATAACCGGAGAGAAGTTGAGGGTATCATCACAGAATTCAATATCCTTAAAGCTGTAAGGGATGGAGTGGACCTCAATCAACTTACAGCCAATAAAATAATGACATCGCCTCCAATGACTGCCGATATTGAAACTACTGCCGACATGCTTATTAACATGATGATCGATAATGGTTACACTATCATACCCATTCTGAAGGACAACAAGTATGTAGGCGTTGTCAGCAGACATGAGATCCTGGATGCATATGTGGAGCCGCTTTTCTTTCATTATTTTGAAGAAGAAGAATGAAAACGCCGGCACTTCTGGCGCTGCTGGCCTTCATATTGCCGTCAGTGGCAAACGGGACTGAATCCGTCAGTATCCATGGATTTTTTCAGGGCAACTATACCGCCGATATTGCCTCTTCCAACCCTGACGGAGGAGACTTCAAGTGGGCCGGGGAAAGGGTCCAGCTGAAGCTTGATACATCAATAGAGTCTTTTCACCTGTTTCTCAAGACCGATTCCTTTTTTAATCACATCGACAGAAAGGCTGAGGTGGAGTTGCGGGAGGGGTATATCGACTATACTGCATCGAACTGGGACATACGGGTTGGGAGGCAGATCCTGACATGGGGTATAGGAGACCTTGTATTCATCAATGATGCCTTCCCGAAGGACTATGAGGCATTCTTTTCAGGCAGGCCCCTTGAGTACCTTAAGAAGGGTATAGATGGGATAAAGATCGGCGCATATCCCGACTTTGCATCCTTTGAGCTTGTCGTTATTCCTTTTTTTGAGCCGAATAGCTTCCCTGAGGCAAAACAGTTCTGGATGTTTGATCCCATACCGTTTATAACAGACCGTAAAGAGAAAAAGCCTGCTGTTAACCTGGAGAACACGGAAGTGGCGGTCCGGGCATATCGGGACATCGCAGGCTTTGACGCATCTCTTTATTTCTATAAGGGTTTTTTCAGGCAGCCATCTGTTATGCCTGATAATCCGACAGCGCCGACAAGGCTTACGCTTTTTTATCCGAAGCTCACCGCATACGGCGCGAGCCTTCAGGGCAAGGCCCTTGGAGGTGTGGTAAGTCTCGAAGCCGGTTACTACGATTCAGGAGAAGATGGAAGCGGGACTGATCCTATGATACCCAATTCCCAGACAAGGTTTCTGGCAGGTTATCAGAGGCAGATATGGGAGGATTTCACTGTTGGTGTACAGTATTATGCGGAATATATGCATGATTATTCAGCATACCGAAAAAATCTCCCCCCGGGGTTTCCGCGGGAAAATAGATTACATGATCTCGTAACCGTCAGGCTCACACAGTTCATGATGCATCAGACCCTGCGACTCTCCTGGTTCTCCTTCTGGAGCCCGTCGGATAACGACTATCTGCTGAACCCCGAGATTAAATACAACTTTTCCGACCATGTCTGGGCAGCGCTCGGAGCAATGGTATTCGGTGGCAGTAAATCCTGGAGCCAGTTCGGACAGTTGGATAAGAATGACAATGTTTATATGCAGGTGAGATATGAGTTTTAGGGGTGTTTAAAGTTATGAGCCGCAGGCATGCAATAGTTTTCATTTTTATTGTCTTCTTTCCGGTCTTCATTCTGGGGACCTCTGCATATGCCGGAACAGATAGCGATTCAGGGAAGAAGGTTATTTACTTCAGCGCTATAACCCTCTACCATCCCATTGTTATGTACCAGAGGTATCAGCCACTCATGAACTATTTGACCGAACATACGCCGTACCGGTTTGAGCTGAAGCTCAGCCAGGATTATCGGGATATTGTAAAGTTCCTCAGGCAAAACAAGGTACAAGTTGCCCTGTTGGGAGGAGTTACCTATATTGAAGCCAAAAGGCAGTTCAAAGTCGTACCCATTTTGAAACCGTTGGGGCATGATGGTAAACCCTATTACAGGAGTGTTTTTATAACACAGACCAATAACATACAGATAAAGGGTCTCTCTGGCCTCAGAGGGAAGTCTGTAGCCTTTGCCTCTCCATTTTCTACCTCGGGATATCTCTCTCCTCTCTATGAACTCAGTTCAAAGGGAGGGATTAAACTCAAGGATCTGTCAAGGCATGCAAATCTGAAATATCATGATGCAGTAGCCAGGGAAGTCCTGAGAGGGCACTATGATGCCGGCGCTGTGATCGATTCGGTTGCAAACAGGTTCAAGAGCAGGGGACTCAAGGTAATTCATGAATCCGACCCCATCCCCGGGCTGCCCTTTGTGGTCAGAGAGGACGCTTCCCCTCAACTCGTAAAAGCCATAAAAATAGCATTGCTTTCACTCAATTACAGCAATCTCTCAGATAGAAAGATAATGGAACAATGGGATGAAGAGTTCAAGTATGGCTTTGCGGAAGCGGATGATACGGATTATGATTCCATACGAAAAATGACTGACTATTTGAGAAGGCATTAGTGTGCCATGGGCAGAGAGGTCCAAAAGATAAAAGAATGGATGTTCAGTCTTCAGGGGAAGTTTATTCTTGTCGCTTCATTCTGTATTCTTGTTTTCACCCTTTCCGGAAGTTTTGTCCTTATCTCAAGAGAAAAAAAACTTTACCAGCGGGACATGATCAACCAGTGCAAGGTAATCGCCGAGATAAGCAGGGTCACACTGACTAACGTCATGGTTTTTAACGAACTGGGCATGATGGATAGACAGGACCTCGCCGATTACCTGGACTATTTCATCATGAACCTGATGGAGCGCGATAAAAGGATACGCTATGCCATGGTCTTCGATACCAATGGCGCGGTGCTTGCCAGCAGCAATATATCGGAACACAGCAAGTTATACAGCGATAATTCGCTTCGGAAGGCGCTATTGGAACCAAAAGAGACTGAAATAGTCTCTGTGCTGTTCGGGAAGGAATCTACTTATAAGATCACCGTGCCCCTCAATATTGATACCAAGAGGTGGGGTGTTATACAGATCGGTATCTCCATGAAAGAAATGCATATGTCGATAAGTTCGTTGAAAAAAGAAGTTGCTCTCCTTGTCATTTTGTTTTCCTCTCTCTCTCTCTCCATCATTAGCGTCGGCGCAAAGATCCTGGCAAAGCCGGTCACGAGGCTGACACTGATAATGGACAGGATTCGGGATCATGGTGACCTGGATCAGCATGAAAAATTCAAATTCAAGGAAAGGAGGGATGAGCTTGGAAGCCTCCAGAGGAGCTTTCTCTGGATGACGCGACGGCTCAAAGATGCCGACAAAGAACACAAAAAGACCATAGAGGTGCTCAGCCGGACCGAAAAGATGGTCTCCATCGGCACGCTGGCATCCGGTGTAGCCCACGAAATCAACAATCCCCTCGGAGGCATCACTGTCTGTTTCAAAAACCTGATGCGACCGGGAATGGACGAGGAGACGAAGCAGGAGCATGTAGAAGTAATCAACGAAAGCCTTGACAGGATAAAAAAAATCGTCGAGCAACTGCTCAACTTTTCCAAGATGGCCGTTACCGAAAAGTCGCCTGTTGATCTTAATGGTCTTATAACACGCCAGCTTCTTTTATTGAAATACTATATATCCGCAAAAAACATCGAGGTGGTGAAAGACCTCTCTGAAAAATTGTCCGCCATTCCACTGGATGAAAATAAGATGGGACAGGTGGTCATGAATATTATGATAAACGCCATACAGGCAATGGAAAATGGCGGAGTGATGACGATCAGGACTATGCGGGACAACGGCTTTTGTGAGATCCACATTGAAGACACAGGTAAAGGCATACCCTCGGATATCGTGAATAATATCTTCGACCCGTTTTTTACGACAAAGGGCGTGGGGGAAGGCACGGGGCTCGGTCTTTCAGTGAGCAAGGGGATAGTGGAGCAGCACGGGGGAATAATAGCGGTGGAGAGTGCGGTAAATATCGGGACTAAATTCAGGATAAGGCTGCCCATTGCATAGGAGACCATGAATAAGATACTTATCATAGAAGACGAACGCTCTTTGCGTTTCGGCCTGTCCCATGCCCTTAAGTCCGGGGGCTATGCAGTCAAGTCCGCCACCAATGGGTCGGAAGGACTGAAACTCTGTGAAAAAGAAAATTTCGACGCCGTTGTAACAGACCTTAGACTGCCAGATACCGACGGCATTGAAATATTGAAGGCCATCAGGGACCTCTCCCATGACACCGGTGTAATAGTAATGACTGCTTTTGCAGAGATTAAGACGGCGGTTGAGGCCATGAGAGAAGGGGCTTATGACTATATATCCAAACCGTTTGATCCGGATGAACTGCTTATGGTCATAGACAGATTTATCAAACACAGGGACCTTGAAAGTGAAAATGTCTTGCTGAAGGAAACGATGAGGGAATGCCGGCAATTCGAGGAAATAGTCGGAGCCAGCCCGGCCATGCAGCAGATATTTGATAAAATCAGCGTTGTCGCAAAAACTGATTCCTCAGTGATCATATATGGTGAAAGCGGTACGGGCAAAGAATTGGTCGCAAACGCCATTCATAACCTGAGTCCGAGGAGGGACAGGGCATTCATTAAAATAAACTGTGCAGCAATACCTGATACGCTACTTGAATCGGAGTTGTTTGGTTACGAAAAGGGCGCGTTCACCGGCGCTGTGCAGAGAAGGAAAGGGAAATTCGAGACCGCTGACGGAGGCACTATCTTTCTGGATGAAATAGGAGACATGCCGCTTGCCCTGCAATCCAAGCTGTTAAGGGTAGTTGAAAACCAGACCTTTGAGCGCCTCGGCGGAAACGAGCCGCTGACCGTAAATGTTCGGACCATCTTTGCAACAGGCAGAGACCTCAAAGAGGAGGTGGCAGCCGGCAGGTTCAGGAAGGACCTCTTTTACAGACTCAATGTCCTGCCCATTATCTTACCTCCTTTACGGGACAGGAGAGAAGACATCCAAATGCTCATTACCCATTTTCTGAGCGTTTTCGGAAAAAAGACAGGGAAGACTGATTTTGTTATCACTCCTGCGGCCATGGATATTTTATTGATCCATGATTATCCGGGCAATGTAAGAGAGTTAAAGCATGCCATAGAGATGGCCATTACCTTTTGCAAAGGGAATATTATTGAACCCTCATGCCTGCCCGTAGAGATAAGGGACATCACGGTTTGTCCTGGGTCGCAGATAACAGTCCAGGAAGGTCTTCCCGTAACAGAGAAGGTTAAAGCATTTGAACGGGACTTGATAACGCGGGCCCTTGAGAAAACCGGAGGCAGGAAAAAAGAGGCCGCGAAGAAGCTCGGCATCAGCAGGGGGACCCTGTGGAGGAAACTGAAGGAACACGGCTTCCCGGTGGCGGACACGGATATAGCAGAAGATTAACCGTCAAGTTCAAAACTTCTGCAGAGTAAGTATATCTATTGCTTTGCATACATTCCTATTTCTCCTTTGAATATCCTGTGCCGATATTCAGGGCATATTACTACATGATATTTATGTTCGTATATCGTATGTGATAACTTCTTAACCCTACTCATTCGAACCTCCCCTGGTATCTTTCAGGGAGGTTCATTTTACTAACTTGCCGGGCAAAACCACCTTACTGTTCCACTACCAGAGGTAACGGTTTATAAGTTCCATTTTTAGGACACCAAGATTAAAAATGTTTAATGTTTTGAACTTAACCTCTGATCCCGAAACAAATTCAATTTTCAATATTAGTTGATTTGAAAGGAAATTATCTTCTGGCATTCATATTGCTCATACAAAAATTAATCTTTATTGACGGAGGCGACATGCGAGAAAACGGCATAGTCTTTTTCATGATGATAGTCGCAGTACTATTTTCACTGTTAACATTTTCATACGCCCTGGCTGAAGAAAAACCGGCTGAGGTCCGGAAAGACGACATTCCAAAGTTCTTTGTTCCAAGACCCCCCTCCTCCGAAAATTTCCCGTGCTCAAAGTGCCACCAATTCAGGGCCGCTAACAAAACCAAGCGGAAACTTCAGGAATTTCACACTACCGTCGAATTGAAGCAT
>JAGVHR010000251.1 GCA_020056455.1 Thermodesulfovibrionales bacterium | reverse complement strand
TGTCTTGTCCGGCATCGGCGAGGGGTTTTCAGGTTTCACGCCCGCCTTGAGGACCGCCTGTTGGCCGTCCTCTATCCTTGCCCTCTGGATGCCAGTATCGGCAATTACCGTCCCAAGAATGGACCATACCGCGCTCTTTTTTTCCGCTTCTTCATATTTCAGGGCAAACTCAGCGCCCTGGGTCATAATTACGGCTCCTCCAGCGCTTATCTCGAAATGGCTGAAAAGATGTTCGGGGACTTGTGCCTTGGCAAATATCCTGCCTTTTTCGAGTGTGAGCAGGGATTTTTCAAGTTTCCTGTCGCCTTCAAAAATTATTCCGTTCAAGACGAGGGTTGTCTCAGGGTATAGCTCCACCATACTGCCGTTTGACCACGTAAGCACAACGGCTGAATTATCTTTTGTCACGATCCTTTCGTCCCTTTCGAGAATATCTCCTTCTTTTAACGGAACTCCGTTTTTGGTGACCGTACCGTCCACCCGTGTAGCACGCACGATTGATGCATCATCCGCGTAGACCGGCAGAACGAGCAATGACAGGCAGACATATGCACTAAGCACTAAAACCTTTCTTAATTTATAAATCACTTTCTGTAACCTCCTCATTGTTTAGCCATGCAAGGGGAAAACTGCAAAGTTCGGAGCCATGTTGTCACTCTTCATCTCCTTCGGACCGAAGGCTGCAGGATGAAGATCAGCCCGGCAAGGCCGCATCAATATTGACACCGGCGGTATACGTTTTCTCTTCCATATCTGTGACCTCAAGCATTAAATTGTATTTCCCAAATCCATAGTAATGGGGTTTTGGTATCATCTCCTCACTCTCTTTGCCGTCTCCGAAATACCAGTGGAACTTCAGCGGCCCCTTCAGGTTATTCACCTTCGGTTCCAGGTAAACCCGCATTGGGCCTTTGCCAGACTTCGGGGCAGCGAATATTTCGACTGCTGCTTTCATCGGCTCTTCCGCAAATCCAGTCTGCAATGCGGCAACAAGGACCAAAAATAAAATCACAAAATGGATAATTCTAAAACTCAAACTCAGCACCCAAAACTGCCGCCGAGGCCGGCTCCGCCTTCCGCCCATCAGGCAGTTGGTAGACATCGCCGGGCACAAAATAGCCTGACTCAACAAAGCCTCTCAACCGTTTGTATATCGGGAAATCAAGGTTTATATCAAACTCCCAGCCGATATCTCTTGTTTTGTCGGTCGTCAGGGAAGTTCCAAGACTCCAATCGCCTACAGGCCCACGGCCCTTGTAAACACTCTCCGTAGTCCAGAGCTTTGCAAGGGAGATTTTCGTCTTAAATTTCTTCATCGGTTCGAATTCCGCTATCGCCCTCGCAAATGTCACATTGGCGAGACTGCTGTCGGCAAAGAAATAGCCGGCCCTCAGATCCTGACTGAAGATATTTCCGAACTTCCTGCGCTCTTTGCAAAGGAAAAGGCCCGTAAAGTCATTTACGTCTCCTGTACTGGAAACCTTTTCCTCAGCCGAATTACCGGAGCCTCGCCCCGCTTCCACCCCCAAAGTGAAGTCTTTATTAAAGGCATAATCTCCTCTGAGCAGGGCCGCGTATGCCTTAATGTCGCGGTCTTTTGCATAAGAGCCTGACAGATAGACGAAATCACCTGTATACGTGAAGGCTCCGCTTTTGCCTGAAACCGCGACTCCTGTCCACAGGGGCTCGAAAGAGCCGTCGCGGGGCGTTGTATTTGTATCGAAATCTTTGTCGAGGTTCAGATCAGGGTCGCCAAACTTACCTCTGTCCATCACCTTGAGGATATAAGGCTCTATGGTTAAATCCCTGTGAGGTTTTATATCGAGGCTCATAAGATAGCCGTCGAGCTTGTTGGCCATTCCCAGCACAGCGCTCCTGTCGCCTGCCGGATAGGTAAAATTATTGTAATTTCTCCACCCCCCCGCTACAGCCATATAGGCCGCCGTAGCGGAGACTGTTCCGATAGGCGTTTTACCCAGAGGGTAGGTGAGCTTTATTGCATCAGCTGGGCCTTCATAGACCACGCCTCCGTTGCCCACAATAAGGCTGTGCCTGCCCGCCTTCACTACGAAGCTGCCGGTATATTGGACGTAAAGTTCTCTTACCAGCGCGGAGGTGACTGTTTGGAATTCTCCCCACCTGTCTAAGGTCCCCTGGCTGCCTTCTTTCCAGTCGAATACAAAGTTGCCTTTATCGAGAACAAGTACGGTTGAAAGCGGACCGTATTCCGCGTCTATCTTCAACTGGAACCGCTGATCAAAATAGGCGTTATTGTCAAACTGCCAGAATTGGGCCTGATTGTTGAGGTTGAGGTTGTTTTTTGAATTAAATCGGAGCTTGTATTTGCCTGAAAACTCGAATTTGACCTTATCGGCGGATTCCTCGGCCTCTTTGGACAGTCTCGCTTCCTGTCTCATCTTCCAGGTCTCAACCTCGGAGAGCCTCCTTCGCGCCTCGTCATCTCGACCCTTTGCAGGCTCGCCCGCAGCAACAGGTTCGCCCCATTCGTCATCTTCTGCTTTCTTTACCGCCTGCTTCTGACTTTCGGGTTGCGGGGGTTGTGGTGCGCTCTTCTTCCCTTCAGCAAGGCCACTCACAAGCGACTCGAGATCTGCGATTCTCTTTTCCAATTTCCGGATATAGTCCAGCGCTGTCTCGTCAACCGCCATCTGAGCCGGCGCAGCCGCATCAGCGCCCGCGCTGGCCGCCGACGAGAAGGCAACAGAAAAGAAGACAATTAAGCCCAGAGCGCTAATGATCCTTTTCATTCCCATCAGTTCTGAATCTCATCATGTTTATGTTTGTGCTTTCCGCTCCCTGCTCCGTAGAAAATGGGGATTTCCTTTTCTTTCCTGTCGCGGCCCGTGATCATAGTCACCTTCCTGTCCTGGCCGTGGCACTCTATGCAGACAAGCCGCTTGAGGAGTGGTTTATAGGTATAAGGGGCTTCAGGATGGATTGCGACAAGGAAAGGGATATCTCCTTCAGGGACGCCTTTCTGAATAACGTTCTTCAGCGGGCCGTAAGGCTGTATCCGGGATTTTCTTAGCACGTCCGCCATTTTGAGGCATTCATCCATTGCCTCTCTTCCCGCCGCTTCGCCGGCTATCGCCTTTGAAAAACACTCCATCACGGCCCTTTCATCCACCTTATTTGTTGCAGAGTCCTTTTCCGCCTGGGCGTATGCCTCATGACAGGTGGCGCAGGTGATCTTCTTCAAGCTTTTGCCCCTTTCCTTGCGCGCAATCTGTGGGAAAAGCCCGGTGATGATGCCCCTGTTCAACCATTTGAAGTTCTCCGTGTTTTTGACTTTGCCTTTAACCCCTGCGACGGTTTCGTCCGTGAGGAGTCTGTTGAACTCGCTGACAAGCATTGCCTTATCATCATCACTCAAGGCGTCCGGTTTAAGGCCGCTTATGGCCATGCGCCCTTCCTGACTGAAGGGCAGGACAGCGTTTTTTTTCTGAAGAGAACGCACGAAGTCCGGCCAATCCCCGAGCTCGTCCGGTGAGAAATCCGCAGTACCCTGCTCCATAACCTCCATGTGCAGCGTATGGGGATGAGGATATTTCTTCCCCTTTTTCGAAACCGCATCTTCCGCCCACGCTGGACCGTACAGACAAAGAAAAACAGTGACAAACAACAACAAAGGCATGGAGCTATTGTTCCAAAGTCCTCTTACCCCTTGCCCCCTGACCCTTGCCCCTGTTCTTTCTTGACACTTTAATTCTTCGCTGTTCCGCATAGTTGTTCTCCTTCTCCGCATGCCTTTGCATATAATCCTGAAACGTATTCTTCCTCACTTTTCAGAAACTCGATGGTGAAACGGGCGACAGCCTTGTAAAACCCGTATACCGCGTGTTTGATGACCTCTTTGCAGCACGCGTAAGCCCATTGTGAGAGATGCTCCTCAAGAAAGGTCTTCTGCAGTTCGATACATTTCAGCAGCGAAGAGCGGTCGGCGACTTCCCGCAGTTTTTTTTCGAGCTTGCAGAAAAGGCCCATGAATTCCAGCTCCATGCCTATATGGTCCGGCATTTCGATGCAATCTGCCGAAATATCCATCCCCGCCCTTTCATAGAATTGTCTGACCCCCATGGTCACCCTGCCGCCGAGCCTCTTCTCTTTATCGAGATATACTGCCTCATGAGGAATAACTCCGGAGGGGAGCACAAACAAAGAGGCGTGCTCGGCTTCAAGCTCGTCCTTAATATTTGCCATGCCGGAGGCGGCCTTAACGAACGCGGACATTTCTTCATCATCCCGGAATATCGTTGTTATGCTCCCGTCCAGGATGATCTCCAGCAAGGCGTCTGAAGTGGGCCTCAGATAGAGCCCTGATAAAAACCTGTATATATCTTCACGTTCACCGGCGGCAACCGCTGCGAGTTCAACCACAAACACCTCCTGTTATTTGAACAGCTTCTGTAATACAGCCGTCTGTTTTTTATTCCTGTCCAGGCACAGCGGACATATTTCCGCGCCTTCGCCGATAAAGTCCATGCAACAGGCGATACAGGTCTTCTTTGCAGTCTCGAAAAGCACCGTTTTCTTGTGTTCGAGCAAAAGACTCAGAGAGACCGTTTCATTCATCTTGACCGCCCCGTGCATGCAGGTTTTTTCGCATATCCGGCAATTGGTGCACAAAGCAGGACTGAAACTCAGGGAAAAAGTCTTCTCGGTCCATTGCCGGGTTATGGCCCCTGTCGGACAGAGAGACGCGCAGACACCGCAGGCCGTGCAGCCCGGCCCGATCTCAATATCCGCAGTTATCGCATCCTTTGACGGTACGGCTATTGGGTTGACCCCGGACTTTGCGCTCAGTTCCCGGATGCGCCCTACGAGCCTCGACCTCTTGCGGTTTTCGCGCCTCTCCTGAACGGCATTTCTGAATACTTCGGCCTTGTCGTCCCCGCTGTCTTCAACGTCCGGGATGGCAGCAGCCGCTATCCGTGTCGCTTTTGTCCTGAACGCCTCTAAGAACTCCCGTCTTGATACGGCCTTCTCCGGGGCCTTCACAGAACCCTGAAGCGGGATATTTTTGATGTCGATACTGTTTCTCTCTATGCCCAGCATATCGCACAGGTGATGCGTCCTGCGGATAACCGTATCGAAATGGAAAGCGGCTTTGACAAGGGGGCAGCCCTCGCAGGAAGGCCTTACTATCTCAACGCCCGACGCGCCCCTGCGCAAGGGCTCCAAGAGCAGTGCCTCTGTGAGACGGCTGAGGCAGGGCACAATCAGATCGGCCGACGCGTCGCCGCGCTCGCAGGAAATACGCAGAGGAGAGCGGTGTGAAAAAGCGCCTTCCGCCATGATTCCTTCATCGGACCCATCCCTGATACTGAACGCACCGTTCGGACAGGCTGAATGACAAACCCCGCAGTCGAGGCACCCTTCTGTTATTTCAGCCCCTCCGTCGGCAACAGTGATTGCATTTGCAGGACAGGCGTCGGCGCAGAGCGAACAGTCCGATTGTGGCGTCCTGAAACGTGAGCACAGTGAAGTCTCAATCAGCATGTTATGGTTATTAATAATCTTGGCCGCTATTTTTTCAGCAATTCCCATACGTTATGTCTCTCCTATCCGTAAGGGCGTATTGCAATACGCCCTTAAACTATAACCACATCCAACTATTTCGTATACAACACCGACGGGTCCGTTGTCGTCTTTCCTCCGATAAACCCCAGGGAAACCCTCTCCGCCCGTTTTTCCCTGATGAGCTTTGTAAGGTCGTTCACCTCACCAAAAAATCTGGTCCGCGCAATGCAGGTGTCAACGCAAGCGGGTTTCAGCCCTTTTTCGACCCTGTGTACGCACAGGGTGCATTTTTCCATCACTTTAGCCTCTGCATTGAATTGAGGATGGCCATAAGGACAGGCCCACGCGCAATACCTGCACCCTATGCACTTGTCCTTGTTGATAAGGACTATCCCGTCTTCTTTTCTCTTCGTAATGGCCCCAACCGGACAGGCGGCCATGCAGGCCGGCTTTCCGCAATGCATACAGGGCATGGGGACAAAGTATACTCTCACCCCGGGTTTCTCGGCAGGGTCCTTGAATTCTCCCACCTCCACTTCGGTCACGCGGTTGTAATCCACGCCGACAGGCGTGTTGTTCTCCGCTTTGCACGCCATGGTACACGCGTTACAGCCGACGCAGTATTCGAGATCGACCCATATGGTATACTGCTTGGGACCTTTCTTGGCGATACTCGCCTGTATCATTTCTTCCGTAATAAACGCTCCTGCTTCGGGCATGATATTTCCTCCTTACCTGTATTTTTCTTACAGCCTTTCAATTCTAATAGGCGTTCCGTAACTCTGGGTCCCGCCACCCACGGGGTCTACCATCACAACGTTCTTGAGCACCGGGTCGGTCATATAAAGCGGATTGATGTGAAAACCGGCGCCTATCCTTTCGTCATGCGGCTGCTCCTTGCCGTTCATGGACCATCTCTTGGCCCCGGCTCCGAACCTGCCGTACGACTGGGATACGGATAACAGGCCCGGCCTGATCCTGCTCGTCACCCTCACCTGGAACTTGTACCACCCGTCACCGAGGGAATTGTGGTAAAGATGTATGTGCTTGCTGGAGGGGGACTTCGCCTTTATCCAATCGCCGGTATTCACCCCCAGCTTTTCAGCGTCGGCGGGGTTTATCTCCGCATAGTTCTGAGGCTTTATGGAGGCGAGCCACAGGTTGTTCATGGTCCTTGACTGGGTATGCTGCGGCTCCTTGTACGTATGGAGCTGGAACGGATATTCCTTCCAGATTGCGGGGTCAAGGGGCTGCTCCTTGCAGTCTATGATGGTCCTGTATTGAGGGAGACCGTCAAAGTAATTGCCGGTCATGCTGTTTTTATTGAGGGCCGTATTCTGCTGGTATGTATAAAGCGCGCGGACGGGCCTCCCGCCGGGGAAAGTGACGTAGTCGCCGGAATACTGATGCTTCGGCGAAGGGTTTTCGAACTTGCCGCCGAGTTTCACAAAAGAGCTCTTTGGGTCGAGGCCGTCCTTGAAGTCGTAGTGCTTATAGTAGTCGTTCCAATAGTCCCAGGAATTATTGATATCGACCCCGGGACCGCCGCCGTCTTTACCGAAAGCGGGGAGGCCACACTCCTTGGCGAGGTCTATGAGCATATCGTCGGCCATTCTCGTGTCGGGCCGTATGGGCTTGTACTCATGGGTTTTCGGGTCAAAGGAGCCAACCACCGGCTGTCTCAAACCCCAGACCTGCGTCTTTACGGGCGGGTAGGTCTTAAAGCCGCCGAGACGTTCGAGGTATTCCGTGTCGGGCAGAACGTAGTCGCACAGCGCCGACGTCTCGCCCATGTAGGCGTCTATAGAGAAAGTAAGCGGCATGGCGTCCAGATCCATTAACGCGTCTATGACCGATGAGTTATACGGCATGGTATAGACGGGGTCATTGTAGTAATTGAGGTATACCTTTGTCTTGTAGGGATATCCCATCTTTACCGATGAGAAGAACTCAGGGGTTACCGTTCTTCTGGCAAGCGGGAACCATGGCCTTGTGGCGGTGGGTTTTTTTCCCTGATATTTCGACTTATGCCGGCATACGGAAACGCCTGCGGGTTTGCGCAACTCGCCTTTTACCCCGCCTTTATACGCAGCGTGTCCCGGTATGAAACCGCCCTTTCTGTCTATGTTGTCCGCGAGGATGTTGACGATGCATAGCGCCTGGCCGTTCCAGTAGCCGTTGGACTGTTGCACAGGGCCGCGGAACATCTCGATCACCGGATGCTTCGCCGACGCAAACTCCCTGGCGACCCGGGCAATGCTGCCGGCGGGGATATCGCAAACCGCATCGCATTCCTCAAGCGTGTGTTCCTGCGCCCGTTCCTGAAGCATCCTGAATACAGTCTTGTACTCCACCCCGTTTATCATATGCCCCGCGTCGAGGTCGGCGAGCCCCTCCGCCTCCTGGAACATCATCGGCTTGCCGTTTACCAGCACTACAAAATCGCTCTGTCCGAGTCCTGCGTCCTTGCCGGTGAGATAGGTCTTCGGCTCCTTTGTGCTTACGAGGTAGGTCATGTCCGTCCAGTTGCGGTGGCCTTTGTTTTTAGCGACCTTTTCATTCGGTATTGAAAGGTATTCTTTTTTGTACCCGTTATTTTCCAGCATCCACCTGATCATGCCCAAAAGGAAATAGGCGTCTGTTGTAGGCTTTATCGGTATCCATTCACCTACCCCGTTGTGGGTGGCCTTGGCTGCGCCGTTGGAAAAACGCGGATCCACAACGACATGCTTGAATTCCTTTGCGTAGGGGCCGACCCGTTTGGCATACTTCTGGAGGTAGCGAGCCCTTGTCTGCATGGGATAATCCGCCGCCGTGATATTAGAACCGAGGCTGATAAGGTAATCGCAGTATTCGTAATCGGCGTAGGCCCCGATTTCGTAAGGGGGGAGGTTCAGCACGTCTTCGATCACATTATAAAAGGTGCCGGCGCACCGGCTGCAGTGGTTGAGCATGTTTGGAACGCCTGCTGATTCAACTACAAAGCGCGGGGTCAGAGGCGATTGCTCGTTGCGGCCGTGGGCCCATACGAACTGGTTTCTCTTCGGGCCGTAACCACCAGGCGGGGCCTCATCCAAATAGTCCGACTCTTCTTTCCCGATAGGGTCGCTGTTGTTCAGGATCGACTTCAGACCCTCGATCTTGCGATTTTCTTCTCCAGACACGGTTTTAAAGAGATGTCCTCCGTGGCATATCTCTTTTATCGCCTGTTCCCACGAAATGGTTTTCCATTTTCCCGACCCCCTCGGCCCGACGCGCTTGAGCGGATGCTGGAGTCTGAAGGGGCTGTAAAGGGCATAAATACCGGCTTGCCCCTTGGGGCATAGCGACCCGACGTCCTTGCCCGCTGCGCCCGCGTCAAGGTCCGACTCCTCTGTAATATCACCCTTTGCGATATAGTCGTAGGTGTTGGGATGATAGGGATTGCCGGTGAGCCTTGCAAGCTCTCCGTTTATCACCTTTGCCTGGATACCGCATCCGCCGTGACACATGAGGCATACGCTCCTGATTATCTTTACGTCTTCGTCCACGGGATCAGGCTGTGAGCCTGATTTGCCTATCTGCTTTTTCCACTCCGCGGCGTCGGCATCCTTAAAATCGGATGCCACTGCGGCTGCGGCCACTGCGGCCGCGGACAGCTTTAAAAACGTCCTTCTTTTCATTTCACCGATCATTGCTGCGTCCTCCTTTTTATTGTCTATTGTCTGATGAACCTTTGTTGCTGTCTTTTGCATTGACACTATTTATCTTCACTGAGCAATTCTCTCGTATATATAGGCACGCTGAATTTCACCATCAGGGTATAAATAAGCGCGCCTGTCGCCCATATCGCAGCGGTAATAATCCCCTCCTGCGCCGTAGGCCAGTACTCATAAATCTCACCAAGAGAGTCGGGGATGAAACCGGGGATAATCAGGCCCATCCCTTTTTCAATGTACACCCCGATAATTATCAGAACCGCCCCCAGATTAAGGGCAAAAAAATTCTCGCGTGCTTTTGGGATCAGGAATATTATGAATGCGACCAGGTTGAGAACCAGGGCAGTGCGCATCCAGGGCACCAGCATGGTCTTTCCGTGCAGACCGAAATAGAGATATTCGAGGGGCGCCTTGTGGATGCTTCCGGAATAGAACTCCTTGAATATCTCCGCTCCCAGCAGGAAAAGGTTGATTCCCATGGTATAGGCGATAAGTTCCGCGATTTTTGCTATAGCCTTGTTGTCGATCTCTACCTTTGAGACTTTGCGTATCACCTGCAGCAGGATGATCATGATAGCGGGGCCTGAGCAAAAGGCCGAGGCGAGAAAACGCGGGGCAAGGATCGAGGCGTTCCAGAAAGGCCGTGAGGGGAAGCCGTTATAAAGAAACGCGGTCACGGTGTGAATGCTGACCGCCCAGGGAATCGAGAGCAGTATCAAGGGCAGCACCAGAGACAATCTGTATTCCTTCCCCTGCACGGACCTGCAAAGGGCGTACATGACGAGCACGAAATTAATCACCAGGTAGCCGTTCAGAGCAATCACATCCCACGCCAGCAGCGACGAGGGGAAGTTCATCGAGCCCACCAGCGGAAGTAAATGCCAGACGCGCATCGGCTGCCCCATGTCCACCATAATGAAAAGAATGCACATTATGATCGCCGTCACTGCAAGCATTTCCCCGAAAAGCACGATCTCTTTGATCGGTTTGAAGTGATACAGATATGCCGGAATCACCAGCAAGACCGCGGCAGCGGCCACCCCTACGAGAAAAGTGAAGTTTGAGATATAGAAACCCCATGAGACCTGGTCCCGCATGGCGGTTATGATCAATCCCTTGTCGAGCTGCTGCATGTATGTATTGGCGCCCAACCCGATAACGACCAGGAGAAAAGCGAGCCACGTATAGTACCGCACATCGCCGATTATCGTACGCCCCAAGGCTTTGAAAAGGACTGTTATCATGGTCTTTATGGTCCTCCCTTATGTCGCAAAAAAGTAGTAGAATTTGGGTTCGGTATTGATGTCTTCCTTCAGCCTGAAGACCCTCTTGTTCTCGATGAGGTAGCGTATTTCGCTCTTCGGATCGAGGAGATTGCCAAACTTCCGCGCGCCCACCGGGCAGACCTCGACGCACGCGGGATACTTGCCGGCCCTTGTCCTCTGAATGCAGAAGGTGCACTTCTCCACCACGCCCTTATACCGGGGCCGGTTTCCGAGATAGTGGGTATCAGGGTTCAGCTCTTTCTCCGGAATGTTCGGCTTTGCCCAGTTGAAACGCCGTGCGCCATAAGGGCATGCAGCCATACAGTACCTGCACCCGATGCACCAGTTGTAGTCGACCACCACGATCCCGTCGGGCTCCTTCCATGTGGCTTTTGTGGGGCAAGCCCTGACGCAGGGCGGGTTCTCGCACTGCTGGCACTGGATCGGCATATAGAAGAAATCCTTCTCAGGGACTTCCTTCGGGTTGTAATATTTTTCGGAATTTTCGAGGTCTATCCACTTTTCGCCTTTTTTGAAACGAAGGACTGTTATCCACTGTACTTGTGGCGTCCTGGACTGATTGTTCTCCTGTACACAGGCGTAAACGCATTTTCTGCAGCCTACGCAGCGGGAAAGATCGAGACCATACCCGAATTTAACGTTGGGCATAGCCTTTGTCGCTGCTATATGGATTTCCTTTTTCAATTCGAGCGAAGCTTCTTTTTCGAGCCTTTCGATGACCCTTTTAATCTCTTCTTCATTCATCTCCCTAAAATGCTTCTGCAAAAAGGCGTCCCAGTTAAACGCATCCGCAGTGCCTCCCGCAAAGACCGCGCCTGCCAGACCAGCGGCTATTCCTTTTATGAAAGTTCTTCTATGGAGACTTGCCTCCAGCGGATTTTTTCTTATTTTTTTTGACATGGCATACCCCTCTATTTGATGTCCGCAGGCTTTATCGGCGGCTGCTTCGGTTCAAGCGGTTTGAACTTAGGCTGGTGAGGGTCATGGCAGTTCACACAGAGACGGTAAAGCTTCTCACCGTCCCACGAACCGGTCCTTTTACCGTGGATGCCGGCCTTCCAGTCCCTGAAAATTGTTCCATGACATTGGCCGCATAAGTAATAAGACTTGTCGAAGTTTATCAATTGGCCGTTTTGCAATCTCAATTTGTCGCCCTCATGACAGTCGTAACACCAACGTTGTTCCTCGGCATGCTTCAATTCG
>JAGVHR010000001.1 GCA_020056455.1 Thermodesulfovibrionales bacterium | reverse complement strand
TTTTCTGCATCCTGATAGCGCTTCAAGTCTGCAGGCTCTATCTTCTTAAAGAATTTTCCGTTGTTCTTGTTAATGTTGCACGAATGGGACGGCGTCTTGCTATTTGTTGCGTCGCCGTAAAGATTCTTTTCGTCTCTGTTGCCAGCGCATTCTGGACAATATCCTTCTATCGCATATGGTTTGGTTGGCAAGAGTGTTCCCTCATGGAGCTTTTGTACGGATTTTATAATCTTATCCTTTGTGCCGCAGGACTCACAGACGAATTCCCCCTTTGAGGTATTTCCCTTGTTTGGATTATAGTCCTTCCTGCAAACGGGACATGAAACATCGTCTGGCAAAGTGCCACGATACTGCCAGACTGCATAACAATGCGGACAGAGAAGGACGTTCAACGGAACCTTTTTCTTTTCTTTTTTAATTGTACTTAACCCTGTCGGAGTATCTTCCTTCTCACACCATGGACAGGTAGCCTGACTGGTATGTGCGTCAAGATGAGCCCAGCGCTTATTTGATCGCTTGTCTCCAGAAGAGTCTTTCGAATTGTTTACCGTGAGAGACTTTTCCGCGATCAATGATGCTGGATCAAGATCAAGGTCAAACTGTTTTTCACAAGACCTGCATTTATAATCAGGGATAAACCGGATTGTCGGAGATTTCTGGCAGATTATGTAGTCCCCGAAGAGAGGCACTTCTTTTTTACAGGTCGGATTTGTGCATACGGCAGACTTAACCCAGAAGGTGTAGATGATATCCGCACAACCCCCTTTGTCCCCCTTTTCTAAGGGGGAATTTTCCGCTTTTACCTCCCTCTTTGCTAAAGGGGGATTGAGGGGGTTATCTTTCCCGCAGCAGGGGCACTCTGTCTTGTAATGACTCAGAAGCTCTTCTTTGACTGACTTTCCACTCGCTGTCGGTCGTTCCTCAAGTCTCTTGAAGGCAGCCTTTAGCTCATCGATATCAACCGGCTCGACCTCTGACTTAACAATAAACCAAGCAACTGGGTTCAAGTCGATACCGGTTACGTCGCAGCCGAGACGCAGTGCCTCAACAACCGTAGTGCCTCCACCCATGAAAGGGTCGAGGACCTTTATGCCATTTGTATCAGGGTCGTCAGTATGGTCTTTATAAAATTCAGCCATAATATCCGTCCCGGCCGGTTTCATAGAGGCAAGAAGAATGGCCCTGAAGACACAGGATGCACGGCGGGCAAACCATTTGTGCATCTGATAGATCGGCTTGAAGGCGTTGCGCTCAGGAACTGCAAGCCTGTTTATTTGTACAATTGGAAAGGATTCCTCAATAGCGCGTTTCATTTCCACATGGTTTCATCAATAGTCTCAAAATCCTTTATTCTCTTTTGAAACTCTTTATACTCTTTATCGCTCCATGTCCCGGCAAGATGGTCTAAATCGTTATACACAACCGTCCTTTTTTTCTTTTTAAGCCCCAGTTCTTCCTGAAGAAGTTTCACCAAAGCTGCATTAACGCTTGTCCCTTCCTGTTTTGCCTTTTCTTTGAGAGCTGTTACCGTCAGCTCATCGAGTCCTCTAATTGTCATTGTTGACATGTTTGCCTCCTGTTTACAAATCTCCCTTATGTAAAATAAGCCCATCGATGCTGTCAAAATGCTCATCATATGTGAAGAGCGCCAGCCCATGCCGCATGGCGGAAGCGGCCACCCATAGATCGTTGGTCGGGACCGGTTTGCCCTTTCTCTTTAGGTCCCAGTAAATCCTTGCATAAAACTCAGCGGTTTCTTCATCCATTTGAATAACGTTCACACGTGGGGAATCAAGGAATTGCTCAAGTTCTGTCTTGTTTTTTGCCTCTTTGTTTCCACCCTTAAAGCCGCTGAATAATTCGCCTAACACAACGATATTTACGCCTATATATTCAGCTAATTTTAATGCCTTAACGGCGTTAGTTTCATTTTTCTTGAATGCGGCATAAGCATTTGTATCAATCAGAATTCTTTTCATTTGGTATTGTCCCTTTTTACAGAGTGCCTACACATAATGATAGCATATTGATGTCGCAATGTGACACCATAAAAAAATACGCGATACTTTCACATCTCCAAGACAACCCATGGGGTAAGCATCTCCATCAGTGAAAGACCGCCATGTTTGTATAGCTTGACCGCAGCCTCGCCAGTTGACCGCGTTTTTACCCGGCCTTTAATCATAGCAAGCTGGCGCCTCTCATGAATAACGATATCGTCGCTCTGCGGAGGATTTGGTTTGTCAGAAAGATACGCAAATCGGTCATTTCCGAAATAGTCATTCAGCTCTCTCAATTCTTGGCCACTTCTTGGGAAATCCATGCCTGTGCCGAAAAATATGTATCCGTGATCGCTTGTAATAATGATTCTGCTCTTTCCTTTTATCTGCTGGACCGTATTCATCCAGGCGGTCTCAAACTGCATGTGGATATTGTCGAAGTGACTCTCAAACCGTGCCCCGCTATCTTTATAAGTATTGTCGGGAAAAGCTGACCAGACAAGCAGTGCCGAATTGTCAGCAGGCTGGTTTATTCTCTGTGTCAGGTCATTGGTATATATGGCTGTAATGCCTTTTTCCCTCAATTCTCCTCTGCCAGGAAGTTTGGAAGGACCAATGCGTCCGCATGGCAGCTCCCGGACTATATAATCCAGCGTCTCACAAGGGACCGCTGCCTGTGCGCAATCAATGGATTGGATCTTGAATCCGGATCTGCCGGAAAGTTTTTGTATGATAGGCAGTTCTCTGAGAGAAAGCCCGTCAAAAATAACTACTGCGGTATTACTATCTGAAAGTACAGTCAGAAGACTCTTATTCTTGTCGCTTATTGAAAGGAGTTCACCATAAATCCTGTCTGCTGAAGCAGCGATCAGGGATTCGAATTTATTAACGGCTTCTTCGCCTTTTTTGAGATAATTGCTGTGCCCAAGAGCTTCATATTGGGAGGTGCTCCATACTTCCGCTGAAAGCCATTTTTTTATCCAGGGCAGTCTGTCTCCAGGGGTTGTCAGCTTTTCCAGTAATGAGAGCGTTAAGCTTTCCAATTAGGCCCCTTTTTTCTCAACTTCAAGTGTTATGTCTGCAGAGTAGTCTGCTCCTGAAATAGAAGGCAGAGATTCTATCTGGTGTTCAACCTGAGATTTTGAGAACCTGCCGGTCTTGGTTATGGAGATTTCAGCCGTCACATCTCCTTGTCCGTTTAGATTGCCCCGTATAGCAGCAGGGAGGGTACTAATATCTCCGATATTAGTCTGCTGATAGAAAATCTTGTAATTGACCTTTGTTATCTCAGCTCCTTCATATTGCTGAAGTCTAACGGCAGCATCTTCTCTTAGTCCTCCGATGCTTGTCTTAGGAGGAATCCTGAGAGAAATAGTCTCTCTCTTGGGACATGCACAAGGATCTTTACCGCAGGATGGACAGATCACAGTCTCCGGCGTCGGGGTAGCGCATATGCAAGACCTTTGGGCGCAATTAGGGCAGACCATGGTAGAAGGCGGCTGCTGAGGCGTCGAAATAGGCTGCTCATCAAAGGGAGATATGATCTTGGCGCTGAAAAACTCCGTCTCCGATAGATCAGGGTTCTTTCTGCAATAATTTCCTCTGCTGTGCTGAATTCCTATTATTCCTTCACGGCAAAGCTCCCTGATTGCGTTCGTAATTGCCCTAACATTTGCGGGGACAGGAAAGCCGAGGGTTGCTCGATATTCAGCATCGATTTCTTTTACGAGTTTGTCCTTAATCTCGTCAAGCCGGGCCTCAAGATGCTCCTTGAAGATGAGCATAGGGAAATAGTCCTCATTAAGGGCGCTCAAAACACGCTCTTTTGATCCATCGCCGGAAATCGGCTCAAGTTCTATCTTATCGTCATTTACTGCCTCAGAGTATCTATCCCAATGCACAAATACAAGCCCTGACTTCTTGATTCGCTCAATAATGTAGGATTGATCAGTCCTGGCTATCCGTTCATAATCCGCCTTCTTGGGTGAAGCGCTTCGCGATCCTTCAACAAGTTCCCTGGCTGCCTTAACCCTTTTTGCCCATTTGAGTAGGTCCCTGTCAGACAATAGCTGAAAGTTCTCATCTTTTGGCTCAAGCAACAGAATCAGGTTGCGAACATCCATGCCGTGATAGATGTTATGCCGCTCTTCCTGCGTCAAACGCCTTCCTGCGAGGACGTAGCGTGGTCGGCCCTTCTCGAATTGATTGAGCAATTGTTTCGTCTGATCAGGGGATGTGTAAACAACAGCACTTGTTGTCTCTTTGAATATTTCATTCTTCGTCAACTCGACGATCAACTCCCTGGCAAAGTCATCTTCATAGGGAAGTGATTTATATTCGACCTTTGCCTCCGGCTGTTCCTCAAGGTCAAAGTAAAACCGATCAACCTCTGAATGAAAATAAGACGCATATTTCTGAAAGCTCATCAGTGCCTGATTGAAAATATTGATATCTACTGTGGGAGATAGAATATCTGATACGAGCGCATCCCGGCTGACTCCTCTTTGTGAGCCAAGACTCGTGAGCGTGTAGAGAAGGACAGAAGAAGCTATGACAGTCGCAATCGGCACCCTCGGTCTCAGTTCGTCCATGTTCTCAATGGCCCTATTTATAAGGTCGCCGCTAATATCCAGGTCCCTCAGCATAATGGTATTAGCCCTGTCCTCAAGAGATGCGTCAGCCGGCGTTATGATGTCATTTTTTTCATGTGTCAGCCTGACGAGATTGCCCAGAAAGGTTATCGCCCCTCTCACATTCTGGAAGCCGCCTTTTGAAGGAATGCGCTTAAGGAGAATATCCATTAAGGACGGAGAAAAAGGATAGGTCTCTCTGAATCGGCCCTTCAGGTCTTCTGCATCAATCGGAACATGCTTTTGCCAGAGCTGCACATAGCTGTCAATTACAGGCTTAATGTCTTCTCTATTGAATGTCATGTAGTTTTCAAAAAGCCGATGCAATATTACATTGCAGCGATCTTTTGAATTGTCAAACTGTACGGAACATCTTGCCCCGCGTTTAAGGGTGCTGCCCGGCTCTTCTCTGTCACTATATATGCTTGCAAACAAAGTGACCTGTTTTGAACGATTACTGAATTCTGAAAGCATCTGCAGAAAGGCAATGTTCTGGGCCTGGAGGGCGGAGTCGGAGATTACCTTTATGCCTTGCTCAAGCTCGTCAAATATCAGAATGAGTTTTTTGTCTCCAATGGCCTGCTCGAACTCTGTAAGCTTTGGATGTGTCTTGCCCTTTTTGACTTCTTTGCCAAGGGAGGCGAATATCATGTCCCAGACAGCGTCATGAGGGTTGTCAGTGAATTTATTTATTGCAACAATAAAATCAGTTGGTATTGTGCATTCTAAATTGTTTTGGTTCAGCCATTTCTGGGCTATGTCGGGATATTTAAACAGATTGTAAATAAGAAGAAGCAGGTGAGATTTACCACTACCCTTCAAGCCTTCAAAAAGAAATAACCCGGAACTTTTTGAGTCAGTAACAAAACGAGTGTTGATCTGCTCGATTACCTTCAGGACATCTGATGTTGGATAGGTAAGGCTGAAAAATGCCTCAGGATTTGATTCTATTTTTCTGGAAGATCCGCCTGACAAGTTTGCAATATCAATGATCCCCTCGATCCCATCTTCTGATATGGTCTCTGGTCTTGGCTTTTGGTAAGCTGTGTAACTCATATCCTTGTCTATCCCTTCAAATAATATTAAGAAGTATACTCCTAACTTGACTCAAAATAATAGCATAGGCAAGGTTATTGTAATCAGTTTGATCTTGATCATCTACAGTGGAAAAATGATAATAGCAGTGGCGAATCACTATGAGAAAAATCTACCTCATGGAGCAAAGCTTGGTGCCTGGCAGGCAGAACGTTTTGAAGAAATGACCTTAGATTATTTGCGGTTTCTGTAAAAAGGATATTGAGCATTGCCCCTCCTGCTCAGGACTCTCGTGTGTGCAGTTTGCATGTCCCCCTACATTCCTGTTTTACTCATTGAGCAGCCTGGTGAATTCATCCTTGCTTATGCCTGCCTGCTCTAAGATGGCGAGAAGGGTCCCCTTCGGAAGCTCATTTCTATCAGGTACTATAACAAGGCGTGTTCTGGAGTCAATGACTTTGACGAAAGCAAAGTGACTGCCCTTTCCCCTTTTTGGCGCGTATTCAAAGCCAAGTTTTTGAAGTATCCGGATTGCCTGTTTTGAGGATACGACAGGCAATTTAGGCATAAGTCATTTCAAGATGCGAAGTGAATTTTTCCTTGCTTGTGAGGCTTTCCTCGATGTCTTCCATTATTCCAAGCGCCTTTGCATTTTCGATATAAAGTTCAATAGCTTCTTTCAGATTGGCACTTGCCTCTGATATAGTGTCCCCGCAGCTTGCAACGCCAAGCTCGGGGCATTTTGAAACATATCCCTCTTTTTCTTTCCAAACTACTACGGTAAAATCAAAAGTTTTCATTTATGCCTCCTGTCTGTTATTACCATTTCCCTTGCTTATAATACCCCTGCTGCCAAAGGGTGTCAATTGGAACTTGCGAGCATTTTATGCCCGCCGCAAGCTATTGATATAGTACTTCAAATGATCTCCCTGTAAGTTTTGTCTTGCTGACATTTTACAGGAAGACATCCCCCATGGAGTGTCCTATGTGCTGCTGAAAAGACAGGGCGCTTACAACAAATTTCTTCCACCAATCAGTCTCTATGGCAGGCAAGACGCTTTCAAGAAAGGTCCTTAGATTATTTGCGGTTTCTGTAAAAAGGATATTGAGCATTGCCCCTGTTCAGAACGATTAAACGGCAAATTGTTTGATTATATTACCCGTGCCTCTGAAGGGAGTCCGTATTTCGACTTGCATAATCAAAAATCTGTTCAAAAATGAGTATTTTTGATAATCGGCATTCCATGAGCCGTCAGAGAGTTGTGTATATTTCAGATAATTGAGCGCGTTTCCAAAAACGGTATTGTCCGTCGAAGCGGCAAATCTTCCGTCTGTATTCTGGTGGGCGATGAGGTAGTTTGTCGCCTTATTGATTGCCGTTATAGTTGTCTGCTGGAACTGCTGAAGGGTTGAGGAGACAAGGGCGGCGTAATAAACTTCGCTGTCAGCCTCCGTGCTGAGGCCCCAGCCGCTGTCAGGGTTCTGTCATCAGAATGTAATTCCGTGAATTTCTGCAGCGTATGTCGCTTCCGTCAAGGTCCTTGTTGAGATAGTAACCATGGGCCGGACAGCCGCCGGTGCAGGAACTGTGATTTGGGCAATCCCTGATCCGGCACCTGTTTATTTTGAATTTCCTGAAGAAAGCGAGTTTTGGACTTGACCAGATGTCCGTGAAATTATCGATGAAAATGTTGCCTGCATTGAATTGCCGGACATGCTGAAACAGGTTGCAGGGATAGACTGATCCGTCAGGCATAACGGAAAGTTTTTTCACCCCACCGGCACAGCGCATGCCTTCAGGGAGTGCATGTCTTTCAAAACAGGAAGCGTTCACTCTGCCTATCTGCATCCCGGAGCACTCATCCCTGATCGTCTCATGGAAAACAAGGAACTCATGATAGCTTATGGCGGTTTGCTGATTGCAGAGCGCACTGGTAAGCGTGTCCTGGTGGATAACATAGTATCGCTGCACTCCGAGTTTCTCAAGGAGTGAGACAATATTCCGTATGTCCTGCATGGTACTTCTGCTGACGACTGTTTTTACTATAGGATCGAGTCCGAGCAACACAAGAGTGTTGATGCTCCGCAGGGTTTTTTCAAAATTATGCGAGTTCGTCAGCCGATTATGAGCCTGCGCGGTTGAGGCTTCAAGCGAGACGCCGATATTGATTTTTTTCGGTGACAAGCCGCTGAATGTTTCCATCAGTTCCGGAAAGCTTCCATTGGTGCTGATGTTCACCATGATTCCTTTCCGGACTGCGGTATGAAGATACGACGGCATCCAGGGAAGGACAAAAGGCTCCCCTCCCATTATGTCGAGTTCTGAGATTCCGTTGTTCAGCAGTATGTCAAGCAGTTCAAGGGCTTTTCCAGAAGGAAGGTCATGCTGTACTTGTCCGGTATTAAAGCAAAAAGAACAGCGCTGATTGCAGCGCACAGTGGGGTAGAGCTGTATATATCCGGGCAAGGGAAGGGGATCCACACCTTGCCTCTTAATCTGCCTTGCAGTGTATCATTGTGATGAGAATAACTGTGCGATAGCCGGCACGATTCCTCAGTGCATACATAGTGGGTTTCCCTGTCAAGATGAAGTCAGAATAGTCCGGTTTCCGGATTGTCTCCTGTGGGACTAAAACTTGCTGTGATATTCTTTCACCCTTTGGGCAAATTCCTTGCCGAAGTTATAGCACGCCTCTTCATCGGTCGCTGACGGCCTGTACTGAACCTGTATGCCTGGCTCGACTGTCTCAAGACCCATGCGCTTGAAATCTTCATAAGCGTCTCTGACGGCCCCGCCTCCCCATCCATAGCTGCCAAAGGCGCCGGTGATGCGGTTTTTCGGCCTGAGTCCGCGCAGATGAGTGAGAAACTCAGCAACCGAAGGGAACATGATGTTATTAAGGGTAGGAGTTCCGATCAGACAGCCCCTTGATTTCCAGAATTCTCTTATCGCTGCGCTCATGGGTGTTGCCCTGAGCTTGATAATCTTGCAGTCAACGCCTGCATCCTGAAGGCCCTGCATCAGCGGAAAGGTCATATGCTCTGTGCTGTGCCACATGGTGTCATAGATGATGGCGACCCTGAGTGCGGCCCGCCCGTTTGCCATCTCAAGATAGTCCTGAATTACTTTCTCTGGATTGCCTCTCCATATCACACCGTGATCAGGAGCGATCATATCGATCTCAAGTCCGAGCTTCCGGACCTCTGCTATCTTGTTTTTAATAAGCTGCCCGAAGGGCATGAGGATATTGGCATAATAGTCGATGACCGCCTCGTCCAGCTCGGAATGAGAAGCGCATTCACAGAACTCATCGTCAAAGCGCGAAGCAGTAGCAAGGTGCTGACCAAAGGCGTCCTGGGAAATAAGGAGCTTTGCCTCTTTCACATAGCTCATCATGGAGTCAGGCCAGTGAAGCATGGGCGTTTCAAGGAAGATGATCGTATATTTTCCAGTGCTGAGGGTATCGCCGGTTTTAACGATCCTGAACTTCCATTTTGTAGTGTCGAAATGACGATCAAGCCCTTTTTTGCCCTTGTCGGATATATAAATAACTGCATCAGGACAGAGATCCATGATCTTGTCAATGCTGCTTGCGTGATCAGGCTCAATATGGTTGATAACCACGTTTTTTATCTGCGCGGGATCGATAAGACTCATGATATTGTCTATAGTGATTTCCGAAAAATCATGCTTCACGGTATCGATAAGCGTAATATCCCTGTCGAGGATAAGGTAGTTGTTATAAGTTGTTCCATTGGGAGTGATATACCCATGAAAGTCGCGTACACCCCAGTCTATTGCTCCAATCCAGTAGATGTCAGGCTTTATCTGTACAGCTTTCATTGTTCCTCCCCTGGTTAAATCGAACTCCGGCCGGTCCGCCGGTATGCTGACATTATATCAGATTACGAGTCTGGCAAATTTATTTCTGAACAATGTGACAATTGAGTGCTGAATGTGCTATAGTCAAACTATATTGCAACTATGAAACAAGTTTAACCGGAGGTGAATAGTATGGAAGCAGTCAGCCTGACTTATAACAGATGTGCATGTGAGAAATGCGGAAACCACTATGCTACAATGATTAATTCTGACGAGGAACTGGTCATGGAGACATGCCCGAATTGCGGCGAGCAGAAGCTGAAAATTGTCGGCCAACTGACGCCGGCTGAGATCAGCAGCATGTTCCATAGCGGTGGCTGAAGCCCTCGCGGCTGCTAAGACCGGTGCGGTCTTAATAAAATAAAAAAGGCGCATCCCCAGGGATGTGCCTTTTTTTTACATAGTTGTCTGATTCAGCAGTGCAGTCCTCATGACCTCCACAGGCGGCAGCATACCTGTCCAGAGTTCAAAGGCCAATGCCCCCTGCCAGAGCAGCATGCCCATGCCTTCGAGAGTTCTGCACCCTTTTGCCTGAGCTTTGATAAGAAGAGGGGTCTTCCGGTAGATCAGATCGCAGACAATCTGTGACGAGTTCAGGGCGTCTGCATCGAGGGGAAGGGGATCGCTGTCCCTGAGTCCCAGAGGAGTTGCATTGATAATTATGTCGTATTCGGTCATGCGTTGAAGGCTTGCCAGAACACTGACAGTCCTGCCCCCTTCAGAGAGATGATCCGCGAGGGCCGCTGCCTTGTCCCTGTTCCTGTTGAACAGAGAGAGAGAGGCGGCTTCCCGGGCCAGGTAGAAGCCAATTGCCCTGGAGGAGCCTCCTGCGCCTATGACAAGTACGCGCTTTCCTGCCGGGTTTATATCTTGCTCTCCCAGGGAGCGCATGAATCCTTTCCCGTCTGTATTATGCCCCGCAAGATGCCCTTCCCTGTTTACGATGGTATTTACTGCTCCAACGGACAGCGCCTCAGCATCTACGCTGTCAAGAAAGGGTATGACGGTTTCCTTGTGAGGTATGGTGAGATTGACACCGAGCATTGAAAGCGCCCGGATTGCTCCGACTGCCTCTCTTAAAGCAGAAGGAGATACGGAAAAAGGCAGATAGCAGCAGTTGAAGTTAAGATGGCTGAACGCAGCGTTTTGCATAACAGGGGACAGAGTATGCTCGACCGGATATCCAAAAAGGCCTGTAATCCGTGTTCTGCCGGTAATCTGCATGGTCAGTCAATCTCCGCGATAGTGTTCAGAAAGCCCAGTGGCGTGCAGTCGGTAGTAACAGCTCTCAGGCCGGTCGTTTCTTCAAGATCGCGAAGAGAAACATTGTCAAGAAAGAGCGTGTCGCCCTCTCTGAGAACGACATCCGGAACGATCAGGAAGTCATAACGTTCAGCGTGGTCCTGAAGAGTTGCTATAACATCCCTTCCGGTGAGGAGGCCTGCGACCGTAACTTCGGGCCCGAAGAACCTGTTTTCGACCGCGACAACGTCCACAGACAGGCCTTCCTTTTCCGACAAACGGTTTATGAAGGCGCTGAGGTAAGGAAAGAACGAGACGCCGGTAAACGTCAGAAACCTTTTCTTTTGGCTGAGCGCCTTTGGCGTTTTCAGTTTTTTCATCCGGCTGAGAAATAACGGCACCATGCCCACGCCGTTTTCGAGCTGGGGCAGCTCTCCATATTCCTTGAGGGGAGGGAAGGGCAGGCCTGCCTTGATGTACATCTCATCAGCGCAAAAAACTATCGACTCGCCATGTTTCTTCCTGAACCTCTTCTGGAAGGCATCAACAGTCTCGATTGCGCTGAGCGCATCAGCTTTTGTTACAGGACTGAGCATCAGCTTCCGGTGTTTGGTAAGCCCCACGGGTACGACCGCTATAGAAGAAACATAGGGATAAAACCTGTATATGTCCTGGATTGTCGATTTCAACTCTGAAGCGTCGTTGTATCCCGGGCAGAGGACTATCTGGATATGCATTCTGATCCTGTGGCCTGCAAAAAACTTCAGTTCTCTGAGAATATCGGATGCCTTCGGGTTCCCCAGCATCCTGTTTCTGAGTGTCCTGTTTGTGGTATGTACGGAGATATATATGGGGCTGAGTCGCTGCTCGACGATCCTCTTTTTCTCTTCACTCGTGATATTCGAAAGCGTTGTATAGTTGCCGTATAAAAAGGAAAGGCGGTAGTCCTCATCCTTGATGTATAAAGGTTTTCTCAGGCCCTTGGGAAGCTGCTTGACAAAGCAGAAAATGCAGTTGTTTTTGCATGTCCTGACCTTGAGAGGTAGGAATGTTATCCCCATATCAGCGCCGCAGTCCGGCAAAAGGGAGATTATCTTCTTTTCCCCGTTGCGCTGAAACTCTACGGACAACTCATCGCTGTCTTTGTTGAACATGAAGTCGATAACGTCGCGCATGGGGATGCCGTTTATACTCAGAATAATATCTCCTGAACAAAGTCCGGCAGCTTCAGCAACACTGCCGGGAAGAATGCTCTCAACAGTAATACCTTTTTTAGAGCGCATCGGCAAGCCTCAGCCCATTATAAATATATTGGAGTCCTGAAAAGGCAGTCACTGCCGCGGTAATGGCGAAGAGGGCCTCGCGGGGCAACAGGATATCAGGCAGATTGACGCTCAGCAGGACGACGGCAAGGGTGATAAGCTGCAGGGCGATTGCAGTCTTGCCTGACAGCACCGTCTCTATCCTGGCGTTGCCGGTGATCATAAACAGCAGGACCCATCCTATAACGACAATCAGGTCCCTGCTGATGACAGTGATCGTAAGCCACAGCGGGATCCATTCATAGACGGAAAAGAGGATGAAGGACGACACGAGAAGAAACTTGTCCGCAAGCGGATCAAGAAATGTGCCCAAAGCGGTTTTTTGGTTTGTAGCCCTTGCGAGGAAACCGTCAAGAAGGTCCGTCAGCGCAGCAAGGACAAATAGATAAAGCGCAAACAAATACTGCCGGTAGATGACGGCAGTGATGAATATTGGTATGATCACGATCCTGGCAACCGTCAGCGTATTAGGCAGATTGAACATCCTTAAAATAATATCTCCTGTGCAGTTATGAATGAAAAGGCGACGCGGTCGTATTTTTCATATTATGGAATATTGAAAGGAGCTTCGTTAAAAGCGAGATCTACTCCCAAAGTAGTATAGCAGAGTGTTTTCTTTTTTCCTTTCAAATAAGAGAGCAACATTACAGCATGACAATGCTCTATTTTGAATCCGAATTTTTTTGCCTGCCCGACGGATTCGGTAAAGTATTTTTCCGCGAGTTTTTTTCTGCCTTTTAGCAGGGCCAGTTCGCCGAAACCGAGTTCGCAATATATGATCCCCCTCGGGTCCTTTGTTTTTTTGAAAAGAGTCCGCGCCTCTTTGAAGAAACCTGCTGCTTTTGTGTAGTCGCCGAGCATCTTGTGAGTTGTCCCCATGCTCCAGAGCGTGTAGGAATAGCTGACCCGGTCGCCGATCTTCTTGTACAGGGCTGAAGCCCTTGTAAATGAGGCGAGGGCCTTATGGAAATCGCCTGACATGCGGTAGGCGTTGCCCATACCGCAATATGAATAGGCGGTGCCGAAGGTGTCACGGAGGTTTCTGAAAAGGGTGTTGGCAGAAATATAATAGGCAAGAGAATCTTTGAAACTGCCTGCAATGCGGGAACTGCCGCCGAGTCCGCAGAGGCAATAGCCGGCTCCATCCTGAGACTTAAGTGCCTGGTATGCTTTGAAGGCTTCTTTATATGTCCTGATCGCCTCAGGTATATCACCCCTGATTCTCAGGCTGCCTGCAATTGACCAGAGGGTGAAGGCAATCCCCTCCCTGTCCTTCTTTTTTTGATAAAATTCCAGCGCCTTTCTGAACACGGCAACCGCGTGTTTCCAGTCCCCCCTGCCGCGCTGCGAAAGCCCCAATCCAACCCTGGCGTCAGCGACTGACTCAGGGTCGCTGATCAGACCGGCTTCTGTAATTGCCATGGAATAGATCTTTTCAGCCTGCTCAAAGTCTCCGATCATACGGTCCACGTCTCCGATGGACAGAAGGCATGCGACAACGGCATGAGCGTCTTTTGCAGCAGCGCTTGCCCTAAGCGCTTCCTTGAATAATTTGAGCGCCTGGGTATATTGGCTTTTCTGCCTGAGCAACTCTGCTTTTTCGTAGAGTTTATTGAGTTTTAAATCGTTCATTCAATTTCTCCATGGTTTTTTTATAATCTCCTGACTCAAAAAAAGCAGAGCCCATGACAAGTATGTCAGCCCCTGCAT
>JAGVHR010000197.1 GCA_020056455.1 Thermodesulfovibrionales bacterium | reverse complement strand
TCCCTTTGCCAAAGGGAGGAACAATTCCCCTCTTTGGCAAAGAGGGGCGAGGGGAGATTTTCCATACAAATCCCGATTACTTATGGTCTTATTAATACACGCAGCGAGGCTTTCGGCATTAACCTTACCCTTCCTAAAGCTGCCGAAAAGATAAAGGGCCGAAACTTCAGCCCTTTATCTGAAATACCGCTTTGTCCTTACCAAGTCCTTTACAGGCAACACAACTCTATGCGCATTTGGTAAAGCCGCAGCTATGGCAGACTGCGCAGCCGCCTTCGTGTTCGACCGAGCCGCCGCACTCCGGACACTGGCCGATGAAGACGTTTTCTCTATGGTGCTTGTCGCCGTTGCCATTGCCCTTTGTCCCCTTCTCCATGTACTTTTCGAGCGCCTTTGCTATGGCATCAGAGCATGAAGTGATCTTGCCGCCGTTGGCCCAGGTCTGGTTATGGCAGGTGATGCCCTTGAGCTGCTTGATGATCACGTCAGGCTCTATGTTGGACCTGAGAGCAAGGCTTACAAGCCTTCCGATTGCCTCTGCCTGGCTTGAGGCGCAGCCTCCTGCCTTGCCCATATGCGTAAAGAGTTCAAAGAGATGGCCGTTTTCGTCCTCGTTTATAGTGATGTAAATAGTGCCGCAGCCGGTGTTCATGGTGCGGGTCTCGCCTATGATGGACTCAGGCCTTTTTCTCGGCACGATCTTTGTCTGTCCGGGCTGTGGTTCAGCGTGTTTTGCTGCTGTCTGCCCGGTCGAGAGGACTTGTTCATCACGCGAACCGTCGCGGTAAACAGTCACGCCTTTACAGTTGAGCTGGTAAGCGAGCATATAGACGTCTTCAACGTCTTTTGGCGTTGCGCTGTTGGAGAAGTTCACTGTCTTTGAGACAGCGTTGTCAACAAATTCCTGAAAAGCTGCCTGCATGGTTATATGTTCGATCGGCTTGATATCATGGGCAGTTACAAAGACTGACTTTACGTCATCAGGGATCTCATCGAAATCATGCAAAGAGCCCTTGTCTGCTATCCGCTCCATAAGTTCACGGGACCAGAAGCCGCGATCTTTTGCAATCTTCTCGAAATAGGGATTGATTTCAAGGAGTTTTGTGCCTTCCATAACGTTTCTGACGTAGGAGACTGCAAAGAGCGGCTCAACTCCGGAAGAACAGCCTGCAAGTATCGAGAGCGTACCGGTTGGGGCTATGGTTGTGACGGTTGCGTTTCTTGCAGGCATTTTGCCGTCGTATATGCTTTCAGGATAATTCGGAAATACTCCCCTGTCCTCTGCAAGTGCAGCTGAGGCGTTTTTTGCCTCCTTCTGTATGAAACCCATTACTTCCTTTGCGAGGTCGATGGCCCTATCGGAGTTGTAAGGAATGCCCATCATGATCAGCATGTCGGCCCAGCCCATGACCCCGAGACCGATCTTTCTGTTGGCGCGTGTCATCTCTGCGATCTTCTGGATCGGGTACCTGTTGACGTCAATGACATTGTCGAGGAAGTGCACTGATTTCCAGACCGTCTTTTTCAGCTTCTGGAAGTCCACACTTCCGTCAGCCGTCATCTTCGACAGGTTGATGGAGCCGAGATTGCAGGATTCATAGGGCAGAAGCGGCTGTTCGCCGCAGGGGTTTGTTGATTCGATGTCGCCGATCTTTGGCGTTGGGTTTGAGGCATTGATCCTGTCGATAAAGACAATGCCGGGCTCACCGTTTTTCCATGCATGGTTTACGATAAGGGAAAAGACGTCCCGCGCCTTAAGAGATTTGACGACATTTCTGGTCCTCGGGTTGATGAGTTCATAGTCCATGTCATCTTTGACTGCCTGCATAAAGCGGTCAGTGATAGCAATTGAGATGTTGAAGTTATTAAACCTTGAGTTGTCGTCCTTGGCAGTGATAAATCCGAGGATATCAGGATGATCGACGCGAAGTATACCCATGTTTGCGCCTCTTCTGGTTCCGCCCTGCTTGACGGCTTCAGTTGCTGTGTCAAAGACAGTCATGAACGAGACAGGACCGGAGGAGACGCCTTTCGTGGAGCCAACAATATCACCGCCTGGTCTGAGGCTGGAAAAGCTGAAGCCTGTTCCTCCGCCCGACTTATGGATGATTGCGGTATGCTTTACAGCGTCGAAGATGGATTCCATGGAGTCGCCGACAGGCAGCACAAAGCATGCAGAGAGCTGTCCGAGTTTTCTGCCTGCATTCATCAGGGTAGGGCTGTTGGGGAGAAAATCGAGCGAAGTCATCATACTGTAGAACTCTTCTTCGAGGAGAAGCACGTCTGCCTCTGATTTACCGTACATCATATCGGCGCGCGCAATGGTCTTGGCCACCCTGCGGAAAAGAGCTACAGGTGTTTCAACTACCTTGCCTTCTTCGTCTTTTTTAAGATATCTCTTTTCAAGGACCTTCAGGGCATTTGGAGCAAGACCGAGAGTTGTTGCTGACTTCATAGCTGGTTCCTCCACGAGTACATAAAATTAATACGGTTGTTAATCAGTCTCAAAAGCAGGCAAGCAGGAATCTAATGAAGCTCTTATTGTTTATTTTTGCCTCGTTAAGCTGAAATATTTTCATGATGCGCAAGCTACAAATTGTGTTCACTGAAGAATTAAACCACAACATATTGTATAAGTCAAGGCGAAAGTACGTCTTTTATAAACTCTTTGATTCTAAATTATATTTTCAATACCGCTATATGCCTGTATGTAAAAAATATCTGGCAGTTGCATAAGACAGATGGGCAGGACGCATGGTGTCAAAAAAGAAAGCAGGGTCTAGTCAAAAAGGCCGGTAAGCACGTTGGTTTTTTCCTCAATGATCCGGGCAACTGCTTCATGTTCATTGCGGAGTTTATGAAGCTCGTCTGCGATATTCAATGAAGCCAGGATCGATGCCTTCAGAGGAGTGATATTCGGATTGCCTTCATGAATCTCCTTGAGCTTTCCATCGACATAAGCTGCCAGTTCCCTGATGTACTCTTCATGCGCATCGCCCCTGACAGTATATTTCTGGCCGAGGATGTTGATCTCTACGCTGCCCATATTTATTCAGATCTCCAGTGTTTCGAGTTCATTGAGAAGCTCTTCCACCTGGACCTTGATTGATGTCTTTTCATTTTTCAAAGATTCAATTTCGCTGTTTTTGCTGTCCAGAAGCGATTCAAGTTCCCTGATCTTCCTCTCCAGTGAAGTCTTTTCCTCTTTCAGGGCCTTGACCCTGTCCACGGCAGCAGCTATTTTTTCTTCAAGATTCTTAAGCCTCTCCACAGGCGCTACCTCCTTGATTCTGTAGGAAGATGCCTCCCCCTGGCCGTCAGATGATGGCGCAACAGGCTCATCAGCAAAAAGGGATGCTTTCCATTTCATCGACTAACATACCAGATGTATTGACCTCATGTCCATTTTATAGGAGACTCCCGAAAATGAGCTCCATGCCGCTGTTTTTCTCCTGCTCCGGAAGATATTCCCTCCTGTACTGGAAATAGCTCGATATGACCTTCTTTACGTAATTTCGCGTCTCATTATAAGGTATGTCTTCGATGAATTCATCGACTGAGCGGTAGTCAGAGCGCTGCTGCCAGGATCTGACTGCGGATTCTCCGGCATTATAAGCTGCGAGCATATGGGCCACTGAACCGAACTCTTTCAGCAGGGATTTCAGATAAAAGGAGCCGAGCTGGATATTGTTGTCAGGGTCGGTAAGCTGGGCAGGCATATGGATGCCGAGATGGAGGCTCTTGTCAAGACGGTACGCTGTCATGGGCATGAGCTGCATAAGCCCATATGCTCCTGCGGGGGATTTTACCGTCTGGTCGAACCTGCTTTCCTCCCGCATGACAGAGAGTACTATAAAGGGGTCTACGTTATGCTGTTGTGATGCCCGCTCAACTTTGTCCCAGAAGGCGCGGGGGTACCAGAACCTGTGGACCTGGTCGGAGTAGGGAATTTTTGTTGCCAGGCTGATAGACCGTTTAAACTCACCAAGTTCCTGAAATACCGTTAAACTGTAGATCAGTTCAGAGGCAGATGATATGTTCCTGCAGGATGCGGTCAGTTCGGAAATCGCTTCTGCGCGCATATCAAGGGATATCAGGGCCTCTATTTTTCCGGAGAATCCGGGTTTTTCCTGCATCCTGTCAGGCTGGACAGGCAAAGATGCAAGCTGTGGAAGCATCCTGTGGTTTTTTGCATATGCCAGAGCTGAATAGAAATTGTAGCTGCCTCTGTCGGCTGTCAGCTTCGAAAAAAGTTCTGATGGGTCCCCGCCGGCAGACTCTGTGCTGCGGGCCTGCCAGTAGAGGTATTTAGGGTCATTGTATTTTGTATGGAGCCCTGAAAACGTTTCTGCTGCCACAGAATAATTTCCGGAAAGGTATTGGGTCCATCCGAGTCCCCACATGGCCTCTTCAGCCTCTGCAGGATAGTTTTTTAGAATGTCCTGGTATAGCTGCCCGGCATGATCGAAATCCTTCTCCCTTCTTTTGTCAGCAGCAGCCGAAATGAGCAGTGCGCCTGCTTTTTTATCATTTGCGGCTGTCATGGCAGTGAGTATTTTTTCAAAGCCCTCCTTGTTACCCGCCCGGTACATGGAACGGGCCTTGAAAAAAAGGTCATTGACCTGCCCGTAGAGCTCTGACGCTTCTTTATATTTTTTCTGCTTGAAGAGAGTGTAAGCAAGGTTCTTGATAATTTCCATCCTGTTGCCGTCACTGCACCTGGCAAGAGCAAGTCTCAAGTCACGTTCAGCCGAATCGAACTCATACTGTTTGATGAGATTTGATGCGCGTTCGAGCATGTCGGAGGCTGTAATCTCCTCTGAGTTCAGTTCCTCTTTGGCAGAAGCTGAAAGAGAACCGGCCCTGATGTAAAGCTTTTTAAAAAGGGCTGCGGCCCTTGCCACATCGCCTTTTTTCTTCAGGAGTTGTGCGTAGGCGAGGCAGTAGGCGTCGTCTTCAGGAAAATCCCTGATAAAGGCTTCGTAGAGGCCGGGGAGGTCCTGTTCCGCGTAGTCTTTTGCCGCTCTGATTTCCGCAGCCCGCGCTTTTTTCCGTAGCAGGGAGGAGGGATATTTGTCGAGCAGCAGCCGCAACGATTCGCGGGACTTCATATGCTCGCCGAGATTGTGATATGCATCAGAAAGGTAATAGAGCGAGTAGTCCTCAAGGATGCCGAACTCTTTTTGGGCAATGAGAAGATTTATTGCAGCCTCACGGAAACGGCCTGCGTGGAGATTTTCCCTGCCTCTTCTGAATGCCTCTTTGCCGCCGGAATCATCTGCTGAGGCAGATATGATTATGGCAATGGAAAGCACAACGGAAAAGGCCGGGATTAAGACCTTCCTGGAGAGCTCGCAACGATTATGCCTGGTAAGATGCTTCATGGCGGTTTCATTCCTATAATATGACGAACGGCGTCTTTTCGGCAATATTTCTGTCGGGTTTATAAAAAGTCCGTCTGCTGCGTTGCGCTGCAAAACTCCCTTCGACTCGCTTAGGGCAGGCTCTTTGACTGTCATGATGCGCCTGTCGAATCATGCGTGCCTTGTCTCCGGAGCTTTTTACAAGCCCGCCTCATTTTTGACTTTTTCGAATTCGTCATTTCTGAATGCAACAGCCTGGAACTCAGTTGACGGAATTAGAAATATATCGCAGCGCTATGGTATATTTTCCCATGATCAAAGACCTCAGGTACCACGGCAGTATCGGACCGGTGGACTTTTTTGCCTTTGTTGCAGGCGCAGATACCCTCAATTCCTATTTTTATGAAATAGAACCGGCACGGGTACGTTTTTTTTCACGGGGCAATGAATTTTCGATCTTTGAACCTGGCGTAAGCTACCGGGGGACAGGCGGCAGTTTCTGTGAATACATGTTCGGCGTGGAAAAACCGCTCAAGGATACGGAAAAGGAAAGTGTGCTGAACAGGCTGATCATGTTCGGGGCCTTTATGAATGAGCGAGAACAGGTTGTTTTTACAAATGACACCGAGGGTGAAGAGACTTTTTACCGTCTTTTTCTCCAGGGACATGCCGTGACCAACTATTACTTTCTGGTGGCTGCCGAGGCAGGCGGTGATTATAAGCGGCGCCAGAAGCAGGTACTGAAGGCTGTCGGTAAATTCCTTAAGCGCACAGACCTTATATCACGGAACAGGGACACTAAGTTCGTTGAAGACTTCTGTCTGGAACTGGACGAGAAAAAGTCCATGGTCTTTATTTTCAAACTGATAAACAGGGCGAACAAAGAGTACTACGACGCCTACAGGCGCTATTATAGCAAAAACAGGGGGCTTACTCCGGAGGAGGAACTGATCCTTGAGGAGATAGCGTCACGCAACAGCATTGACCGCTACCAGCAGGAGAGGATGAAGATTGATGTTATGTACCGTCATCCTGACAATAAGATAGTGGTGGATGAATACCGTGATATCCTGGCAAAAGGTCTTGCTGACGACATTCTGGATGCATCTGAGCATGCGCGTCTTAACAGGCTGAGGACACTGAGCATCAGAAACAACATCCCTGTTGTTCTTTTTGATACTCTTGATGATCTCCTGCTCAAGGGCAGACAGGCGCTCGAGGTCGAAGAGCAGGAATTTCTGAAAGAGGCGCGGGCGATCCTTGAGAATCTCTTTTTCCGGGACCCTTCGCTCAAGCAGCATATTATCAAGGATGATATCGTCAGGCTTATCAAGGCAAAGCATATAGCCTATTCCCAGAATGACCGTGGCTTTGAGCAGATTCTCCTTGATATAGGAAAGGCCTGCGACGAAGTCTTGCGCAAAACAGATGATTTCAGCATCTTTGAAGAGTTCAGCGCTATCATTACTTACTTTGACCGCTATGATAACGTGCAGGCCCTGCTCAGTCAGCTTGCGTTCATGAAAAATATTGAGTTCAAAGAAGAGGCGCTGCGCAGTCTTGTGGGAAACAATAATGAATTCGACCGTCTCGACAGCGAGTTGTTCAAAACCATCTTTGTCAGGGACCTGATGGCCAATAAATACATTACTGCCTATGGCAGGCGTAAGTTGAAGCTCGTGGTGAGGGGCATTGAGAATATACGAAATGGTGAGGCTTCCTATAAAGACGTTATCTCAGACCTCATGTCGCTTGCCGAAGAAGAGAAGCTCTATTTCGAGATCCACTCAGCGCTGAAAGACAGAATGAGGAGCTTTTTCCCGGGCCTTGAACTGAAAGAGGTGAGAAATCGGATACGTCAGGACATTGCCGGTGAGCTGTTGGAAAGGAAGGCCGCAGCAAAGGTCCCGGTAAAGCTTTTCGAAAAGGTGTTTCTGGACCTCAGGAAGGAATCGGTCTATCTGAACCAGATACTGCCACAGGTAATACATAACAGAGACTCCGGACTCAGGGAAGACTTCCTGCAAAACAGCGGGCTTGACCTCTTCTATCTCGAATCTCTTGAGCAGGAATACTTTGAAGAAAAGGAGCTTGATCCTGCACTGCTTGAATCCATCCGGCAAGGCAGCGACGGGCAGGGAGTTGGAGGCGGCGAGCGGACTTGAACCGCTGCATAAAGGTTTTGCAGACCTCTCCCTTAGCCACTTGGGTACGCCGCCGGTTAAAGACATTTTTGACCTTTTACGATTCAGTCAAAATAATTGCTTTATAGTTTTTGGAGCGGGAAACGGGATTCGAACCCGCGACCCCAACCTTGGCAAGGTTGTGCTCTACCACTGAGCTATTCCCGCAAGCAATAATCAAGAGCTATTCCGCTATCTTCAGACTGCCCTTAACTTATCATCGGATAATACGCTATAATTACGATGCCGTTCATACTAATTTAAAAAGGAAATTTTTGTCAATATGCTCTACCCTGATCCGGAAGAATTCGAGAGGCTGTCTCAAAAGGGGAATCTGATACCCATTTACAAGGAGATATTCGCTGATACCTTTACTCCTGTGACGGCGTTTCTCAAGCTGGGCGGAGCGCCGTCTTTTTTGTTTGAAAGCGTTGAAGGCGGTGAGAAATGGGCCCGTTTTTCGTTCCTTGGTTCCCGCCCTTCAAAGATATTCAGAGGCAGCGGCAGAAGGGTGGAGATTCTCGAAGGACAGCAGGAGCCGAAAATCATTGAAGCGGATAACCCTGTCGATATAATAAAAGAGGAGATCAGCGCCTACCGGCCGGTTGAGGTTGAAGGCCTGCCGAGATTTTTCGGCGGCCTTGTCGGATATGTCGGCTATGATATGGTCCGGTTTTTTGAGACTGTCACCCTTTCGGAAAAGCAAGGTCTGGGCATGCCTGATTTTTTCCTTATGCTTACCGACACCATGCTTGTCTTTGACAGTCTGAAACAGAAGATCAAGATTGTATCGAATGCGCATCTTGACGGCCGCGAGCTGACCGATGTATACCGGGAATCTGTTTCCAAGATTGATGAGATCATTGCGCGTTTAAGGACACCTATTGTCCCGAATGTTGTGAACAGTCAGAGCTGCAGGATTGGCGATTTTGAATCGAACCTGGATAAGAAGGATTTTCTGGAGGCTGTTGAAAGGGCTAAAGAATATGTCATGGCAGGTGATATTGTCCAGGTGGTACTGTCCCAGCGCTTTGAAAGGCATTCACAGGTTGACCCCTTTGACGTATACCGGGCGTTGAGAGTGATCAACCCTTCACCTTACATGTATTATCTTGACACAGGAGAAGGCAGGCTCGTAGGATCATCGCCTGAGATACTTGTCAGGGTCGAAAACAGGAAGATTGTGCTCCGACCGATTGCGGGTACTCGGAAGAGGGGTGAAACCGATGCTGCCGACCGGGCCCTTGAGGATGAGCTGAAACAGGACCCAAAAGAAATTGCCGAGCATATAATGCTTGTTGACCTCGGCAGAAACGATGTTGGGAGGGTTGCGAAAACAGGCTCGGTAGAGGTCACGGATCTTATGTCAATCGAGCGTTACAGCCATGTCATGCATCTGGTGTCTAATGTGGAAGGCGATCTGAGAGACGATCTGGATGCCTTTGATGTGCTGAACGCGTGTTTTCCGGCAGGCACGGTCACCGGCGCGCCCAAGGTGCGCGCCATG
>JAGVHR010000257.1 GCA_020056455.1 Thermodesulfovibrionales bacterium | reverse complement strand
GAAGCTTTGGTATCAGCGGAGCCATACCTTCACTCTTGATTTCTCCCTTGACGCCTATTACAACTTCACTATAAGGGATATCCCTGCCTGAGTCCTTTATGGCCTTCTGGGTAATGATAGCGAGACCTCCGCAGCAGGGGACCTCCATACGCACAACGCTGACACTTTTGATCGAAAAATCCCTGAAGATCCCTGTCAGCTGTTCATAATACTGCTGAGCATTATCGAGTTTTGGACATCCGATCATCACCTTTTTCCCCTTGATGAACCTGCTGTGGAAACCGACAGCGGCAAACGCCGTGCAATCAGCTGCAAGCAGGATGTCTGCATCATTGAGATAAGGGGCGCCAGGCCCTATCAGCCTCAATTGTATCGGCCAGTTCTGCAGCTCAGGCGCCTCATCACCGGCTGCTATTGCAGCTTCCTTTTTTTCCGAAAAATTAACTGGTTTCATGCTTGAACATCCGCAAGATCCGTTACCCATTTTTTTGCCTCCCTTGTTTCGATATTTTTTCTAACTGATTTCTTCCTGCATCTTCATTATAAGACAGACCGGGGAATACCTCTATGATCTATATCATCCTTGGCAGACTTGTAAAAAGTCGAAAATGAGACGGGTTTGTAAAAAGCTACGGAGGCAAGGCGCGCAAGAAATGAGGAATGAGGCGTACCTGCCGGTACGTCGCAGTGACGAGTTTTGCAGCGCAACGCAGCATACGGACTTTTTACGAAGCCGTCATCCTTGAAAGAGCCTGCCGTCCCTTAGGACAAAGAGTGTATCAGCAAGCTTTTCTGCCTGTCTCTGATCATGGGTGGTCATAATTACCATAGGTCTGCCGGCCTGTTTCATGCCGATAATAATTTCCTCGATAATGTCGGTGTTCTTCCGGTCAACAGAAGCAGTCGGCTCATCAAGAAAGAGGATCTCGGGCTGAATCGCCAGCGCGCGCGCAATCCCGAGACGCTGCGTCTCGCCGCTCGAAAGGGCAAGCGCTCTCTGACCTCTCTTATGGCCCAGCCCAACAAACTCAAGGGCCTTTAAGGTCCTCTCCGCAGCCTCTTTTCCCTTTATTCCGCGAATGGCAAGGCCGTAGGAAATATTGCTGAAAACAGTGGTATTGAACGGGCCGACCCTGGGCAATACAAGGGATATCCTGCGTCTTAATGCAAGGTCTTTTTCAACGACATTAGCCCCGGAGAAATATCTGACTTCTCCGCTGTCAGGCTCTTCGAGAAGGCTGCAGATCCTAAGAAAGGTGGACTTGCCGCATCCGTTAGGCCCGGTCAGCACATGGATTCCGCTTTCGCTGACAGGAAAAGAACAATCCTGCAGTACCTCGTTATTGTCATAACTTTTCCGAAGATGAAGGGTTTCCAGCCCGAGGCTCATCTGCCTGCTCTCGTCAAGTCCTTTTTCTGAAAAATATGCAGGACTGAATTTATGATCAGTGAAATTGCAAGAAGAATGATGCCGAGGGCAAGGGCAAGTTCAAAGTTCCCCTTATCAGTCTCAAGCGCGATGGTTGTTGTCATAACCCTTGTATAGCCGGCAATGTTGCCTCCGACGATCATGATTGCGCCCACTTCCGCCATCACCCTGCCGAAGGCCGCTATGAAGGCAGACATGATCCCATACCTGGCCTCTTTTATAATTGTCAGCGAAACCTGAAAAGGAGTTGCCCCAAGCGTCAACGAGGCCTGCCTGATGATAGGGTCGACGCTGACAATAGCTGAGTGGCCAAGAGACGTCACAATTGGAAAGGCAAGAATTGTCTGGGCTATGATCATGGCAGAGGGGGTATAGAGCAAACCCAGGAAACCGAGAGGTCCGCTTCTGGACAACAGGAGATAGACGAAAAGACCGACAACTACCGGCGGAAGCCCCATAAAAGTATTGAGGATGCTGATCATCAGCCCTCTCAGAGGAAACTTCCTGAACCCAAGAAACGCGCTCAGCGGCAGCCCAAAGAGGGCGGCTGCAGCAAGTGCAGTTCCCGAGACTTTGATGGAGAGCGCTATGATCCGGAGCAGTTCCTTGTCAAGATGAAGGATGAGGAAAAGAGCTCTGAAGAAGCTCTCCATGATTGACATCATGATGATGGCGGATGAACAGCAGGGCGCATTAGACCTCTGCTGTTTGAATTGTCCTTATTTTGCATTCGGGAGAAAAAGCTGGTTGCCGTTGCTGTCCCTGAACGAAGCGATCGCCTGCCGGCCGTCTATTGAGATCAGCCAATTAACGAATTCCATCGCCTCTTTGTATTTAACATGCTTATGCTTTGCAGGATTCACTGCCATGACGCCGTACTGGTTGAAAAGCGTCAGGTCTCCTTCCAAAACGATTACCATATCGAGCTTGTCCTTATCTTTTGTGGCAAGCCAGGTACCCCTGTCGGTTAATGTATAAGCCTGTTTTTCATTTGCGATCCTCTGGGTCTTTTCCATGCCCTGGCCTACCTCAAGATACCATTTCCGGCCCTTTGGTTCTATACCGGATTTTTTCCAGATGGCCTGCTCTTTTGTGTTCGTGCCTGAATTGTCGCCGCGCGAGATGAACTGCGCTGCCTCAGCAATCTTTCTGAACGCCTCGGCTGCTGATTTCATGCCCTTGATTCTCACAGGGTCATCAGTCGGCCCGATAATCACAAAATCGTTATACATAACGTCGTGTCTGTTCACAAAAAAGCCTTCTTCAGCAGCCTTCAACTCCTGTTCCCTGGCATGAACAACGACAACGTCAGCATCACCTCTTTTACCCATTTCAATGGCTGCTCCGGTACCCCGTGCCACAACTTTTACTTTTATGCCTGTTTTTTTCTCAAACAAAGGCAGTATATGGTCAAACAGGCCTGAGTTTTCTGTGCTTGTGGTTGATGCACAGACTATTTCAGGACCAGCAGAAACAGAAACGGCAGTGGGAAAAACCGCAATGACCAGACACAGAAACGCCCTTATAAAAGATAGAGAACCAGCGCCGGCACTCGCCGGTGTTTTTTTAATTTGCAGCTTCAATCTATTCCGCGGCAACAGGCGCTTTGGTTGCGGTTCCGACGCTCTCCTTCTTTATGAACCCGGCCTTTTCGAGCGAAAATTCAGGATCGATAAAAAATGCCTCCCTGAAATACTCATTCGACTCGCTGAAGCTGCCCAACTCATACAGGGAATATCCAATAAAATAATAGACCACAGGATCAGGATGTTTGCCGGCATATTCCCTGAAATGTATTACAGCAGCCTTATAATTCCTGCTGTTGTAGTGTTTGAGACCAGTTCTGAATTCCTTGTCATCCATTGGACCTGTCGCTCCTGCTGCGACAGCCAACAACATACATAACGCGATAACCAATGCTGCTTTTTTCATACCCTCCTCCTTAGGATTGCTGAGCGAAATTTTGCCCGGTACGGCAACCTCATCCATTATAGCAAATCCTCTGGGTTTCAACTGATTTCTTCCTGGTATCCCAGTTTGGAATAAATAGGTATTGACGAATACAAGTGGAGTTTTTGAAGCAATAAGGATGGGAAGTAATTACCAGCACAAAATGAAAAAGGAACCAGGATTTGAGGATTATCAGCCCGGAATGCAACAATAGGGTCTATTCAGAAATGAAGTCATTTATTGATAGGATGCTGTAGAAAGGACAGCCAAGGGCCTCAATATTCTGCCGGCCATTCTGCTCGCACCGGTCCAGGAGGACTATTACAGCATCGATTATCAGCCCGAACTCCCTGGCCACGTTTATAGCCTTGATGGTGGAGCCTCCGGTCGTAACCACATCATCAATAATCACGACATGGTCTCCGGGGTTGATATTGCCCTCAATGGGCAGCCTCATGCCATGCCCCTTGGGCTCTTTTCTGATAACAAAGGCCTCGATGGGAGATTTTACAGTAAAGGAGTACATGGCAACTGCATAGGCTATGGGATCAGCGCCCATTGTAAGGCCGCCTATAGCGTTTACGCTGAGTCCTAATTCTTTTATTTTGTCAAAGACAAGCTTTCCGACAAGATGCATGCCTTCAGGTGACTGAGTGGTCTTCTTCATGTTGAAATAGAAGTTGCTTACTCCACCTGATGCAAGCTTGAACTTAGGCTCAGCGCTATATTGATATGAGCGTTCTCTTATGATCCTTATAAGACTGTCCCTGTTTTCCATCGGCAAATAATGTAACAGTTGCCAGGTTGATCAGTCAACGCGACTTTGATGCTACCCTGGCCGTCATATTCTTATAAGGCGCGACCTTTGCCTTTGATCTTTTTCAGTTTTATTGCCAGCTCCCTGGTCTCCTGAAGCAGAGACGCCACCTCGTCAAGTCCATTGTCCCAGAAACCCCTGTCTGATATATCTATGCCGAGTCTCAGGAAGATATTTTTCGGGCTGTCGGAAAGCCCTGCCGACAGGAACTCCTTTACGTTACCGATGAACTCAGGCTGTCTGCATACTGAGTTCTGCAGCGACTTTGATATCAGCAGGCCCCCTGCATAGGAATAGACATAGAAGAACTGACGGATATGGCTCCAGTAGACCCACCAGTTTTCCGACCCTGGTGACTGCTCAACCGCATCTCCCATATATGCAGCCATGTTCTTCCTGAAGATTTTGCCTATCTCCTCCTTCGAAAGATATCCCTTGTCCCTGAAGGCCAGATGCAGCTCCTGTTCAAAGCAATAACAGGCCACCTGCCGGAAAATGGTAGAGACATCGTCATTGAGCTTCGTCAGCATGATACTCAGGCGCAGTTCGTCATCTGCCTGACGCAGGATCTCCCGAAGCACAAAATCTTCCATAAATGTGCTCGCTACCTCTGCTGTTGATGTTGGGGTGCCGAAATTCAGGGGATGCTGCTTCTCCCTGATCAGCTCATTGTTTATGCCGTGGCCCAGCTCATGGGCGAGGGTCAGGACATCATGGATAGTGTCAGTATGGTTCAGAAGAATATAGGTCGGCTGGGTGATCAGATGGTGAACACAGAAGGCGCCGCTGTCTTTTCCCTTCCTTGGATAGACATCAAACTGCCCCTTGCTGATAAAACCCGAAAATATATCGGCAAACTGCTGATCAAGACCGGCAAATACCCTGCTTACCAGACCGACCGATTCATTAAAGGAATATTTCCTGTCGATATTGCCGTAGTCAACATTTCTTTCATGGTATTTCATCTTTTTTACGCCCATGAGCCTTGCCTTCAGCTTATAAAACTCTTTTGGAATACTCATTCTGTCACTGACCGCGCGGATCAGGGCATCTACAGCGGTGCTTTCAATGTCGTCACTGATATG
>JAGVHR010000126.1 GCA_020056455.1 Thermodesulfovibrionales bacterium | reverse complement strand
GACTAAAGAGTGATCTCCATTATTACTGAAACAGAGAGGAAGAGTATCCCAATGCCTATCCTGTAATATCCGAAGTGTCTGAAACCATATCGCGGGACAAAGGCTATAAACGCCTTTACCGCAATCAAAGCAGAGCCAAAGGCAACCAGACCACCTGCAATAAGAAGCATCCACTGGCCGCTATTCAGACTGGAAGAGGTCTTCAGCAGATCATAGCCTGTAGCTGCAAACATGGTGGGTATGGCAAGGAGAAAAGAGAATTCTGTCGCCTGCTTCCTGTCAAATCCGGCCAGCAGCCCGCCGAAGATCGCGGCAGCAGCGCGTGAAACTCCAGGGACCATTGATAAACACTGGACAAGCCCGATCAGCAACGCCCCGGCAAACGGGATTTTCTCCACAGAGGCAAGGCCGGCCTTTCTTGCCTCCGTCCACCTGTCAAGTACGATAAGCATAACTCCGCCGATGATCAGGGCCGCGCTGACCACAAAAGGGTTGAAGAGGTATTGCTTAATGGTCTTGTATGCGAGAAAACCTATGACTCCGGTCGGAACAAACGCCGCAGTCAGCTTGAGATAGATGTCTGCGCTGACCAGAAACCTGCGATAATACAAGGTGAGCACAGAAAGGATTGCGCCCAGCTGGATAGCGATCTCAAACGTTTTGACGAATTCGTCCTTTCCCACGCCCATGGCCGCTGAAGTCAGTATCATATGCCCTGTTGAGGAAACCGGCAGAAACTCGGTGAGGCCCTCTATGACACCGAGAATAATAACTTCTACAAGTGACATTCTCAGCCCTGAATCACAGATATGAGGATATAGGAGATGTAAGTTCCACGCTGAAGACGGCAAGCTGTCAATACTTTCATGAGGGTATTTTATAGTCGGACAGAGCGTTTTGTACAGCGCAGCGCAGCATACGGACTTTTTACGACTCACTCGATTATAATCTTAAAGACATTTGTTATTATGCAGTTATGAGTGGAAGATAAGGGTTGCATACCGGTAAAAAGTCGAAATGAGGAGGGCGTCATGGATATCAGACTCACAGAGCTTGCAAGCTGCGCTGGTTGAGCGGCGAAATTCAGTCCTTCGGACCTGTCCCAGGTTCTGGGGCAGCTGCCTGCAATAACCGACAGAAACGTGCTTGTCGGATCCAATAATGCCGATGATGCCGGGGTGTACAGGATCAGCGACGAAATCGCCGTTGTTCTGACAACAGACTTTTTCACTCCTATCGTTGATGACCCTTATTGGTTCGGTGCGATCTCAGCTGCCAATGCCCTTTCAGATATCTGGGCAATGGGCGGCAAGGCTGTCGCTGCACTGAACATCGCCATGTTCCCGAACCAGCCTGAGTTTTTCCCTTCGCTGCATAAAGTCATGCAGGGAGGTAGCGACAAAATGACTGAGGCCGGCGTTTCCATTATCGGCGGACATACGATACGCGATAAGGAGCCGAAATTCGGCTACACAGTTATGGGTCTCATCCATCCTGACAGAATACTCGACAACACCAGGGCAAAGCCGGGCGATGCGATGATCCTGACCAAAAAGATCGGCACTGGTGTCATCTCGACCGGGGTCAAGGCAGGTCTTTGCAGCAGCGCAGTTATCGAAGAAGTCACTGTCTCTATGGCGACCCTGAACAGGCGTGCCGGCGAAATCATGCTCGAAACCGGTGTAAGCACTGCGACAGACATAACGGGCTTTGGCCTTATCGGTCATCTCAGTGAAGTGCTGATTGCAAGCAGACTCCGCGCAAGGGTCCTTGCCGGTAATATCCCATTTTTTGAAGAGGCGATCAGGCTCGCCAATATGAACAGGGTCCCGGGCGGTTCCATGGCCAACTTAAAAAACTACAGTCCCCATGTCATGTATCATGAATCAGTCACAGATACGGAAAAGATCCTGATCAACGACGCCCAGACCTCCGGAGGCCTGCTCATCTTTGTTCCAACGCAGCGGAAAGAAATGCTCATCTCAGCGCTTCAGAAAGACGGCATCCTTGCGGCGCATATCGGCTTTGTACTTGAGGCGGAAGAACCGGACAGCGCAAGAATTATTGTGGAAAGATAGAGGTCTTCATGTTCTATCTCTTCCTTGTGCTCTCCGGAGCAGTCGTCGGATTTTTCTCGGGTCTGCTCGGCATAGGAGGGGGAGTGCTCATGTTCCCGCTCCTTCACTATCTTCCGCAGTCACTCGGCTTTGACCCGATCGGAATAAAAAATATTACCGGGCTCACCATGGTGCAGGGGTTTTTTGCATCACTTTCAGCCATGCTTTTCTACCACAAACAAAGGCTGGTCAATAAACCTCTTGTACTGACACTCGGTTTATCGCTCTTCTTTTCGTCTCTCGCAGGTTCACTGCTTTCAAAAGAAGTGCCTGACAGGATGTTGCTCTTTATCTTCGGGATACTCGCCCTGGCAGCGGCAGCCCTGATGTTTGTCCCCAGGGACTGCGGAAAGGACGACCTGACAGAAGACCAGGTGAAATTCAGCCAACCTGCGGCAATCTGTATGGGTGGGGCTGTCGGTGCGCTTACAGGCCTTGTTGGCCAGGGAGGAGCGTTTATAATAATACCGCTTATGCTGTACGTTCTGAAGATACCCCTGCGGGTAGCGCTCGGATCAACCCTTGCCATCGGTCTTTTCTCAGCCACCGCAGGCATGATCGGCAAGGTTGCAACCGGACAGGTGCCCTTTGCTCCTGCAGCAGCGCTCCTCCTCGGCGCCATCCCTGTTGCAAAATCAGGGGCATGGGTAAGCAAAAAAACAAAGACACACTATCTCCGCCGGCTTCTTGCTGCGATAATATCTCTGACGGCAATCAAAATATGGGCAGATATTTTCAGGTAGACGCTATCTGATTTTCCGGGGAAACCTGCATGGCCGTTAAAATATATTGTTGAAAGCGCTGTTTCCATTATAATAGGTGCATATGCTTGTCGGTTATAACACCAACATATCCTACAAAGGGACTGTATACCATATCCAGACTGAAGATAGCGGAATAAAAAATCCGGTGATCATAACCCTGCTCTATTACAAAGGCACGATCCTGTCTTCAAAAAAAATCAGCTATGCCAATTTTGCGGCTGCTCCTGATTATAAGGACAAGGTCCGGGAGTTCATGAAAGAACAGCACAAGGCTATGATCAGGGAACTGATTGCCGGCAGGCATACACAGGAAGAGTCAGCTCTTCATCCGGTTCCTGAAGTCGGCACAGTGACATCTGAACAGCCGGCAATTGTTTCTCCGGCCCTTCCGGCAGAGGAAGAACCCTCAGGCCCTGAAGCAGACAGGACCCAGATATCCAAAAGTCTTGACGACATCCTCCTCGACTATATATTAAAGGAAAAAGACAAACAGTGATCTCAGCCGGCTTTCCGATGATCAATTTTCATGGCGTAGCCAAGGAATATGAAAATCAGACTGCAGTCCGGGACATCACTTTCTCGATCGAAAAAGGCGAGATGGTTTTTCTGACAGGCCCAAGCGGCTCAGGCAAGACAACCCTGCTCAGGCTTATCTATCTCGCTGAACGTCCGGACAGTGGGAGTATAGCTATAGCAGGACAGGACGTGTCTGAGCTGAAAGAGTCCGGCATCCCCCTTGTGCGTCGCCATATCGGCGTTGTGTTCCAGGACTTCAGACTTCTCGACAACAGAAACGTGTTTGAGAATATTGCCCTTGCCCTCAGGATTCGCGGCGCAGCTGAACGCGAGATCAAAAGCCGGGTGTTCGATGCTCTGAAAACCGTAAACCTCCGGCACAAGGCCGACAGTTGGCCCAGAAAACTCTCAGGCGGAGAACAGCAGCGCATTGTCATCGCCAGGGCAATGGTATCAGACCCAACAGTGTTGCTTGCGGATGAACCTACCGGCAACCTTGACCCGGACACGGCAGAGAGCGTGGTGCGCACATTCAAGGACATACATGCAAAGGGGACTACTATTGTGATTGCGACCCATAACAGGGATCTCTACAGAAACTCCGGCAAGCGGGTGCTGAGGCTCGAAGCAGGGATGCTGATCAGTCAGGAGGTCTGCTGATGCCTGCTTTCTATGCATTCACCCTTGCCTCACAAAGCCTGAGAAAAGACAAGTGGATCAATCTTCTTTCAATGCTCACAATTTTTGCAGGGCTTTTCATCCTCAGTATTATTTTTTTCATCTTCTACAATATTGAGGCTGCCACCAGAAACCTGCCGGAAAAGTTCTCCATGGTCGTATACCTCGAAGACAATTTTCCCAGGGAGAGGCTCGACCAGGTGATCAGTTCCATCCGGGCCAGGAAGGCTGTATCGTCAGTGAAGTTCGTCTCCCGTGAAGACGCCTTCAAGGAGCTCAGATCAACCCTGAAGAATTCCCAGTACGTTCTTGAAGGACTCGAAGAAAATCCTCTCCCTGACTCGCTGATAGTCAAGCTGAAAAATACTGCAATGGGCGCTGAATCAGTGAGACAGCTTGCAGAAGAAGTCAGCAGGACCAGCGGCATTTCCGAGGTGGACTATGGAGAAAAGTTCCTTGCCACCCTGCATAACGTGAAGGCCGGCATGAAGATAACCGGAATCATACTTACCGTTGTCCTTTGCACAGGTATTGTCTTCGTATGCTACAGTACGGTGAAAATTCTTTTCTTCCGGAGAAATGAGGAGATTGAGACCTTCAAGCTTCTCGGCGCTACAAAGGGCTTCATCCGGGCCCCTTTTATCATTGAAGGCGCGGCCATCGGCGCGGCAGGAGGGCTTGCAGGTCTTGCCGCTGTTTTTCTTCTCTACCATGTCATAGTTGTAAGACTCGCGGTGTCGGCGCCTATTTTCAATACTCTTCTTTTCCCTTCCGGGGCCTTCATGCTGCTTCCCCTCATCGGTATGTTCCTCGGCATTTCCGGCGCTGCCATTGCGCTTGGAAGGCTCAGGTACTGATGTTCTTTGCCGTTGTCCTTGTCCTTGCGCTGCTCAGCCCCAATCTTTCCTTCGGCTCTTCTACTGAACTTGAGTACAGAAAGCTTCAGGACAAAATCGCTGAAGAAAAAAGAAAACTCTCAGAGACCCTGGAGCGCGAAAGCTCTGTTTTAAGTGACATCGAGGATGTGAACCGTAAGCTGGGCGCTGCTGAAGCCGACCTCAAAAAAAGCAGAAAAAATCTCGAACAGACTGAAATTGCAATTGAGAAGGTCAATGCCGGAATCGGAACGACAAAAGAGGCACTGGCGCGCCAAAGGAACTGGATCAGGAGGAAACTTCGCTCCATGAACCGCCTCGGATACGGAAGCGATACACTGGTCCAGATCCTTGGTTCCGAAGACCCGGCCCGTTTAATGAGGACCTGGAAATACCTCGATCATATCACGCGATATGAACACAGGACCATGAAGGCATACTCCGAAAATCTCGCCATAATGGACAGGGAGCAGAAAAAGCTCGAGGGTCTCCGACAGGAGTTCAAAACCCGGCAGCAGAAGGTGAAATCCAGAGAGTCTGAACTTGCTGAAAAGAAAAAGAGCAAGGAAACTATTCTGCATTCCGTGAGAACGGAAAAAACGAGGCGACAGACAATGATCGCAGAGCTGAAAGAGGCCTCAGGCAGGATGCTCGATATCATCCGGGAATCGTCCAGAACGGATGACTACGAGGGGAAAGGCTTCTTCCAGCTCAAGGGCAGACTCAACTGGCCTGCTGACGGCAAAATAGCTGTACCGTACGGTTCACAAAAAGATCCCCAATTCGACACCCCTGTATTCAGAAACGGCATTCATATCCAGACTGACAGCTCGATTGATGCCAGGGCAGTCTACAGAGGCAAGATAATCTTTGCTGAATGGTTCAAAGGTTTCGGCCAGCTCATCATAATAAACCATGGCAGCGGCTATCACACGCTCTACGGCAACCTTTCCGAGATTTTTTCAAAGGTAGGAGATATAATAAAAGACAATCAGGTAATAGGAAAGGCCGGAGCTTCGGGCACACTGAATGCCCAGGGAATTTACTTTGAGATCAGATACAAAGGCAAACCTCTCGACCCGGCCCAATGGTTGAAAAAGAAAAAACGATAACTCAGGAGGTCATGGATATATGGTTAAAATAAATAAACAGGCGCTTGTCATTTTTGTTCTTGTCATGGCTGTGGCGCTGACAGGCGCGTTTTTGGGAAGACTGTCCGTCACAGCGGTGAGCGCTGAAGGCGAGGGATATGAGGAACTCAGGTCCTTTACTGAAGTCCTTTCCATGGTCAGAAAACACTATGTGGAGGAGGTAAAGCCAAAAGACCTTGTGCATGGAGCGATCAAGGGTATGCTCAATTCTCTTGACCCCCACTCGAGCTTTATGACGGCTGAGGGCTACAAGGAAATGCAGGTTGAAACCAAAGGCGAGTTCGGAGGAATCGGCATTCAGATAGGGGTCAAGGACAATATTCTCACGGTCATCGCGCCCATTGAAGACACACCGGCATTTAAGGCAGGCATCAAGGCCGGGGACAAGATCCTCAGGATAAACAATACAACAACCAGGGACATGTCACTGCAGGACGCTGTTTCAAAAATGCGTGGCGCGCCCAAGAGCCAGGTCACGATCAGCATCATGCGGGAAGGCTGGAAAGAACTTAAAGACTTCACACTGACAAGAGAAGTCATCAAGATCAGGAGCGTAAAATCGAAAGTCCTTGAAGGCGGCATAGGTTACATAAAGATCAACCAGTTCCAGGAGCAGACTGCAAGTGACCTTGCGGCTGCCATCAGGAACCTGAATGAGGAAAAAATCACTGCAATGGTGCTTGATTTGAGAAACGATCCGGGCGGGCTGCTCAACAGCGCTATCGACGTGACAAGTCAGTTCCTGCCGAAAGGCAAACTCGTGGTTTATACAAAGACAAGAAGCGGTGAGAAATCCGAGTTCTTTACGAGCAACAGCGGTCATTTCTCATTGCCGATGATCGTACTGGTAAATCAGGGTAGCGCAAGCGCGTCCGAGATCGTTGCAGGGGCACTCAAAGACTGGAACAGGGCGGTCATACTCGGCGTCGTAACCTTTGGCAAGGGCTCTGTCCAGACCGTGATCCCGCTTAGCGATGGTTCAGGTCTCAGGCTTACCACGGCAAAATATTACACGCCGCTCGGCAAGTCAATACAGGGGACAGGTATAACTCCTGATATTATTGTGAAACTCGAAGCTAAAAATGGCGCGAAGGAACATACCGTTGTACGGGAGAAAGATCTTGAGAGACATCTCAAGAATGAACAGACCGACCAGAAAGAAGATGAAAAAGAGACTGCGCCTTTTGAAGTTGACGAGAAGGATGATATCCAGCTCCAGCGCGCAGTTGATATACTCAAGACCTGGAACGTCTTTAAGGAGCTGCCAAAGGCATCGTAGCATTGAAAAAACGAATCGGGACTTTTGACGAACCCGACAATTATGGCGCGCATTGTCTTTGACATAGAGACTGCCGGAAGAGATTTTGATTCCCTTGAACCTGCTGTTCAGGAGTATCTCTTCAGATGGGCTGAAACCGAGGATGAAAAAAAGGATGTAAGGGAGAGCCTCTCGTTCTATCCGCTGACCGCTGAAATTATTACGATCGGCATGCTCAATCCGGATACAGGCAGGGGCGCTGTCTATTTCCAGGAAAACAGCGGTTCCTTTCAGCCGTTTGAGGAAGACGGCATTATCTACGAAGCAGGGCCTGAAAAGGAGATCATCCGTAAGTTCTGGGATGCAATAAAAAGCTATACCCAGTTTGTTACCTTCAACGGCAGGGCTTTCGACTGCCCCTTTATCCTGGTCAGATCAGCAGTACACAGGGTCAGGCCTCTCAGGGATTTAATGCCCAACCGCTATGGAGACACGCATATTGACCTGCTTGATCAACTGACCTTCTACGGAGCGTCTCGCAGGAAATTCAGCCTTGATATGTGGTGCAGGACATTTGGCATCAAAAGCCCAAAGGCAGAGGGTATTACGGGTTATGAGGTAAAAGACCTGTATAAGGCAGGGAAAGAGGTTGAAATCGCCCGTTACTGCGCCGGAGACCTTAGGGCCACGGCAGAACTGCTTTCAGTCTGGGAAAAGCACATCAGATTTTCCAGGTAGCTGCCGGGCTTGATTCCTGCCACTTCTCATACTATTGGCTTTTTGTGACAATATCGATGAGTCTGGACTTCTCCTGCATCTGCTCGGTAAGGACTTCACGCATAAGAATGCAGGCCTGGATGACTTTGGCATTGGCAACACTATAGAAGATATTTACACCGTCCCTGCGGGTCCTGAGGATGCCCCTGTGCCTCATTACGGCCAGATGTTGTGAAACATTTGCCTTGGGAACGCCGAGAATATCCACCAGTTCTGTGACTGTCTTCTCTCCTTCTTTCAAGGCATTGAGAATTTCAAGTCTTTTGGGGCTTGACAGAGTCTTGCATACTTCTGATTGGAGATCGAAAAGCGTTTTGTCCTGTTTCATATGTGCGTATTTTATTGATTGCGGTATGAAAGATCAAGGAGAATTGACAGACTTGTAAAAAGTCGAAAAGAAGACGGGTTTGTAAAAAGCTCCGGAGGCAAGGCGCGCATGATGCGGCAGGCGCATCATGACAGTCGAAGAGCCTGCCCTGAGCGAGTCGAAGGGAGTTTTGAAGCTCAACGCAGCATACGGACTTTTTACGAAGCCGCCAGAATTAGTTTTATGAGTTCCTTTACTCAAAAGAATATTATGTGATAAACTTTAAAGCTTTATTCATTTCCCCTCTAAACACACTGTTTATGACTGAAACGAAAAAATATGCCATAGGTATTGATCTCGGAGGCACAAACCTCAGGGTCGCATTGGTTTCAGAGGACGGCGAGATTGTTCGCAAGATCAAAAAGTCGTCTGCTGAGCAGGTGTTCGACTCTGTCGTCAATGCCATAGAAGAGCTAATGAAGCCGGATATTGCAGGTATCGGCCTTGGAGTAGCAGGCATTATAGACAGGAAAATGGGCCGTGTCCTTACCTCGCCGAATCTTCATGATGTTGAGGGAATTGATCTGGTCGGAGAGCTCCGCAATAGATTTGATATTCCTGTTCTGATGGACAATGACGCAAATGTCGCAGCGCTTGGAGAAAAGACCGGCGGCGCCGGCAGGAGCTTTGATAATTTCGTACTCCTGACGCTCGGCACCGGTATCGGCGGCGGCATAATTCATAAAGGCAAACTGCTTGACGTTTCAGCAGAAATCGGCCATATGAGCATTAATGCCGACGGTGAGAAATGTCCATGCGGCAATATCGGCTGCCTTGAAACATATGCATCCGCAAGGGCCATGATCTCAAAGGCTGTATCCATGCTCGAAAGGGACAGTGAAAGCCTGCTGAAGGAATGCTGCAAGGGAAGCATCTATAAGATCACACCGGAAGACATCTACAAGTCAGCGCTTGAGGGAGACAGGCTTTCCAGGGAAATACTTAAAGATGCAGGCAGATATCTTGGCGTCGGCCTTGCTAATATAATAAATATCCTGAGCCCGGAGGCGATCATCCTTGCCGGCGGGCTGATCGGCGCCTGGAATATTTATGTGCAGGAGGCGATCAGGGAGGCCTCCAGGAGGGCGTTCAGGGAGCTTTTTGAAGCAGTCAGGATTATCCCTTCGTCGCTCGGTGATGACGCAGGTATTGTTGGAGCTGCAAGCCTTGTCTTTACGGACATCGCCAGGGGAGCTGACTGAAAATACCTATGGCCAAAAACATAAGAAATTTTTCGATTATAGCCCATATAGACCACGGCAAGTCCACGCTTGCCGACAGGCTGCTTGAATATACCGGCGCCCTGTCAAAAAGAGAAATGCAGGAGCAGGTGCTGGATTCCATGGACCTTGAGCGGGAGAGAGGCATTACGATCAAGGCACATGCAGTCAGGCTGACCTATATGGCAGACAACGGACTGGAGTATATCCTGAACCTTATAGACACCCCCGGCCATGTGGATTTCTCCTATGAGGTCTCCAGAAGCCTTGCGTCCTGCGAAGGAGCGCTCCTCATTGTGGATGCGAGCCAGGGCGTTGAGGCGCAGACACTTGCCAATGCGTACCTCGCAGTTGACAATAACCTTTCGATCATTCCGGTAATAAATAAAATAGATCTGCCGAGCGCTGACCCCGGCAGGGTGAAGGAACAGATTGAGGATGCAGTCGGTATAGACAGCGCTGACGCCATTCTTGCAAGCGCGAAAGAAGGGATCGGGACAAAAGAGATCCTTGAGGCCATTGTAAAAAAAGTCCCGCCTCCTCCTGGTGATGAAAACAAGCCCCTGAAGGCCCTTATCTTCGATTCCTGGTTTGATAATTACCAGGGAGTCATTGTGCTGGTGAGGCTTTTTGACGGGAAGGTGAAGGCCGGCAGTAAAATTCTGCTCATGGCAACAAAGGCTGTTTTTGAAGTCCTGCAGGTCGGTGTTTTCAATCCCAGAATGACGCCTGTTGATGAGCTTGAAGCCGGAGAGGTCGGCTATATCAAAGCAAGCATAAAAAATGTGGAGGACACAAGGGTCGGTGATACCGTTACCGACGCAAAAAACCCTGTATCAGAACCCTGCCCCGGATACAAGGACATAAAGCCCCTTGTATTTTGCGGTTTTTATCCGACTGTCACCCACCAGTACGAAAATCTCAGGGATGCGCTGGACAAGCTCAGGTTGAATGACTCATCTTTTACCTATGAACCGGAGACATCGCTTGCGCTCGGATTTGGCTTCAGATGCGGTTTTTTAGGGCTTCTCCATATGGAAATCATACAGGAGAGACTTGAACGGGAGTTCAGTCTGTCGCTCCTGAGCACTGCGCCTACTGTTGTCTACAGAGTGACGCAGACGGACGGAGGGGTTATTTTTGTCGATAACCCGGCATCTCTGCCCGAGCAGTACGCAATGATAGAAGAGCCTTTTGTGCTCACCACCATCTTTGTCCCCAAAGAATTCATCGGCCCGATCCTTGACCTTTGTCAGGAAAAAAGGGGCGTACAGAAGAACTTTCATTTTATCGGCAAAGACAGAATCAAGGTTGAGTACGAGCTGCCGCTCAACGAAATCCTCTGGGACTTCTATGACAAGCTCAAG
>JAGVHR010000096.1 GCA_020056455.1 Thermodesulfovibrionales bacterium | reverse complement strand
TAAGAACATTTATTATTACCATTGCCGGCTTCATACTGTGTGGCCATGGAATTGCTTATGCAGGCACTGCCGCAAACCAACTCTGCGCTGCAGCCGGTTACGGACCTGGCTGAATCAAGGCTTTCCAGCCGCAAGGTATGCGGACGACAACCGGAGGGCTCCGGCCCGGAATCGGCGCAGGTAATATGTTCGGAGGGTTACTCGGTTCCATAGCCGCCTCTCTCATCACCGACCTTCTAGTTGATGCCGTGACCTCTTCGCCTACTGCTTTAGCCGGGGCTGCCCCAAGGGCCGCCCCCGGTCAGACCCTTTCAGCGCAGGCCAGCGCCCTCCAGAAGGCGGTTGAGCAACAGCGGAGGTTCCAGGAAGAAAGGGAGCGTCAGCTGCTGTCCAATATGCTTGATGTCTCGGCAAGTCAGTTCAAGGATTCATCGTCAGACCTCACTATCCTGGAGAACGCATCGGCTAGGGCGGGAATGGTGTTTGACGGCACATCACCGCTTCCCGATGCTCAATGGTCTTCGATGCATGATGCCTGGTTTTCAACCTCATCCACGGGCCAGGCCACAGGGACTCAGCCTCTCCAGCTGAGCGATAAATCCCTCGATTATTCAAGAGACAGTATGGATTCGCCAAAGTGTATCAACACCATGGGAGGGCAACTCTGCTCGTTCTCCTGGGAAAAGGCACCGGTAATGAGGCTCGATACCATTTCTGTGCCTCCTCCCTCTACCAACCTGACAACCAACGTGCCCCTCAGTGCTGCCCCGACAGTGAAATCCCAGTGGATCCCCTACAAAGATTCGATCATTGTAACGGCCCGGAGAACAATAAGGGACTACGCGGAACAACTGGCCGATCCTCGCACCCAGGCCGACATGCTCATTACCACCTACCTGAATTTTGGCTCACAGGCGCTTCCTGGTATCCAGGGTGAGATCGCTTCACAGAATATCGAGACCTATAAAGGCTTTATGAACAATCTCATAGCCAACACCTTCGAGATACTGACAGACGCCATCTATAACCCTGAAGAGGCTATCAGGAAAAGCGACCCTGAAGTACTTGCCAAATTCACGAGAGATTCGATGTTTGAATCAGCATCACCCTATGGCAAAGTCATCCTCTCTTCCCTTACCGGGAGACCCGATGAAGCATTTCAGGAATCGAACCAGGTCATCCTTGACAAGCTCAAAGAGACCTCTATCGATAAAATGAAAGAGAAAGCCGAAGATACCGCCAAAAAATACCTTAAAAAAATAGATCACTGGCTCATGAAATTATGACCCGTACAGGCTGGATTCTTGTCCCTCTTCTCCTTACTCTCATATTTGCAACGACCCTCTATGGACAGCAGAAGGGTTCCGCATTCCAGGTTTTTGTCTGGAAGGAAGCTGCCTTAACCCATCTTCTTACACCGGATCGTACCAAGGTCCTCCGTATAAAACTGGCACCTCACTTTGAGATCATCGATGGGACCTCTCCAGTACTGCTGACCGGCGAAGGGAACCTCTACGATCTGCAGAAAAATACCTATTATCCGCATACCAAACCGCTTTCGATTACCTCGTTTACCATGAACTCAGGTTTGTGCGTGGTCATACGCAAGGATATGCTTGGCTGGTATGAAGATTCAGAGATAAAAGAGCGCATCAGGCTTCCCCAGGCAGGGATGAAGATTGTCTCGGGCCAAAAGCAGCGTATTTATGTTTACGGAGATAAAGGCACGGGAAGCATCATCTATCTCCTTGAAGCCGGGAAGGAGATACCCATTATTGAAATCCCGAAAGGAAGCATCGCAGCCATTGCAGCCATTGGAGAACGTATCTTTTATGCTGTTGACAATAGTATATATACTGTTGCAAGAAATGAAAAACCTGGACTCTTTTTTGTTGCATCCGGTGAAAAACAGGTGCGTTCTCTGGCTGTCGACACCCAGACCGGCCTTGTCTATTTTTCTTCAGGGACCGCTGTTTATGCCGCCCGGGCAGGAAGTGCCATATCCATCGTGAAGGGTATCGAGGGGTACCTGCGGTATTCCGGTAAGGCTCTTTATATTTTGGACCCGAAAGCCGGGAGGCTGGTTAAAATAACCGGTCTGGAGAAACTGACGATCGCCGGTGAAAGAGGCGGTCTACCCGGAGGATCATCAGGAGGATTCAAGGAATGACAGACAGGTGGAAGTTATGATAACGAAAAATTTAATGAAAGGGTTTTTCCTTTCCATCCTGATAGCCACCCTCTGGGGCTGTATCACGATCCCATCAAGACAGTACAAAAGTTCTATGAAATTTGACACCATACAGTCTCAGGGCAGCATAGACGCCACCGCACGTATACAGGCAACTCATACCCTCGCCCCCGAGGTCGTCACCATCTGGAAGAATTGGATGAATACCGATCAGACCATCGCCAACTGGCAAAAGGCTATCGCCGAACTCGAAACCGAAGATATGGTAAAATCAGGATTGTTCGCCAGGATCGCGGGTAATGAAGCTACTGATTATGATTTTCTCGTCAAGATAGATTCTATGGAATCGAAACCTTCCGAACACATATTGAAAATAACCATGCAAACTATTGATCCCAGGAGAAACGAGGTACTGACCACCTATTCCGGAGAATCAGGGCTTGGTACCTCGATGACGAGTTTTTCATCCAACCTGAAGGAAAGTCTGAAACGTATTCTGGCGGATATGAGATCAAAGTTTCTCGCCGATTACAATGAAGGCAGGCTGAGGGCAACTGCTGTGGCGAAAAAGGCCTCAAAAACCACCATCCAGTACCTGAAACAGGCATCTGCCGCTCAGAAAGAAGGCAATCAGGCAGCAGCCCTGAGTGCCTTGAGGAGCGCCATCCGCAGTAACCCGGGCTATCCGGGATCATACAGACAGGCATCGGAATTCCTCTTATTTCTCTGTGATCCTGACGGGTCGCTCCGGGTTGCCGAGGAAAGCTTGAAAGAAAATCCTGACGACAGGGGTTTAAGGGACGTTATCGGCTTCGCATATAACCAAAAAGGCGATACAGCCAAGGCACGAGAGTATCTCGGCGGTGCAGGTTTGGTCGGCATCTTCCTGGAAATCAAAGAGGGAAAGGTAAATGTTAAATCTTTATATGCCAATGGACCCGCCCATAAGGCAGGGCTCCAGGAGAATGACACAATCATTGAGGTTGCCGGAACACCGGTCAATAATCTAACACAGACTGTGAGCCTGATCAGGCAAACTGAACAAAGCAAAACCATCGACGTCAAGATTCAGCGCGGACAGGAAACGATGGTGATGCCCGTTACCGTCGGGTCTCTGCTGGATCAGAAGAGAGAAACCTATCCGCGCGTCTGCATTGCGCAGAGACTGAACAGGGAAGGGATTGCTCTGGTCAAGGAACAACAGTGGGCTGCTGCCCTGGCCAAGTTTGAGGAGGCGGCAAGGACAACACCGAACCTCATACCAAAGGCGGATTACAACGCGGCTCTGATACTTGAACAGACCGGCAGGCCGAAGGAAGCCCTCGTCCATTATCTCGCGGCATTGAAAGGGTTCCTCCTTTTAAGCGACGAAGAGGAAGTATTCGCCAAGATTGTCTCCATTGTGCAGCGTTCAAATATCCCGGTTCCGGAAAGTGCCGACAGGAAGTACCGTATCGGCATACTCAGGGCGCAGCAGAAAAGATATAAGGAAGCGGTTCAGGAGTTTGAGTCAGCCCTTTCAGAAGCGCCGTGGCTTGTTGACGCTTACTATAATCTCGGACTGGTCTATGATTTTTCCGGGGACTACCAGAATGCCCTGCGAACGCTCAAGACATTTATGAAGCTCGCACCGAACGCTCCCAATATAGGGGCGGTAAAAACCAAGATGGTAGAGCTTGAAGACCGGATGGGACTGCTTGAAGGATCAAAGGCCGGTCCTGTACAACCTCAAGGAACGGAATCCGTGAGCCAGCCCGGAACAGTACAGCAACCACAAAACACGCCAGCGAAAAAGCAGCGCAAATAGATTTTGAGCTTTCTGCCTGTTACACAAAAAGAACTCAAAACAAAAGACTGGGATTATACGGGGCTTCGGTCATAGGCAGAGTGCTCGAAGACATCGGCTTCTGGGTTGGCATTATCGCCCAACCGGGCTGAAAC
>JAGVHR010000138.1 GCA_020056455.1 Thermodesulfovibrionales bacterium | reverse complement strand
GCGTTGTAAGGTCATGGCTGCTTGAGTTAGCAGAAGATGCCTTCAAAAAAGACGGTAAGCTTGATAAGATCGAGGGCTTTATTGAAGATTCAGGGGAAGGAAGGTGGACAGTACAGCAGGCAATTGATTCTGCTGTGCCTGCGCCTGTCATCGCTGCATCCCTTTTTCAGCGGTTCCGTTCGCGCCAGGAGAGCTCTTTTTCGGACAGGCTTCTGGCAGCTCTCAGAAATGAGTTTGGGGGCCATGCTGTACAAAAAAAGGAGGAATAACCATGATCGAAGGGCCTCTTTTTGATATGACAGGGAATATTTCAGGCAAAATTATTTCCAACACTGATTCAGGCTGTAATATAGATATTCCATCCCCTTGTGCTGTAGTTATATTCGGGGCTTCGGGCGATCTCACCAAGAGGAAGATAATCCCCTCGCTCTATCGGCTGTTCGCGATTAATCTGCTCCCGGATCCCTTCTTTGTAATTGGAACTGCCCGAACTCTCCTCAGTGACAACGACTTCAGAGCTTCGATGAAGGAAGCCGTAAAAGAGGCCTTCCCTCAGGATTTCTCCGAAAGTGCATGGCAGATTTTTTCCGAAATGCTCTATTACCAACGAATCGAATACAACACGCAGAATACCTATGCGGAATTAAAAAATAAACTGTTGGCCCTTGAGAAAAAGCATGGCACTGGTGGAAACAGAATATATTATCTTGCCACCCCACCCACTGTTTATGAGCCGGTCATCGAAAACCTCGGGATAGCAGGGCTATCGAAGGAAGATGGGGGATACAGGCATGTCGTTGTAGAAAAGCCTATCGGCAGTGATCTTGAATCGGCTGTGCATCTGAACAATACACTTGCCGCATCCTTTACCGAGCGCCAAATATATCGCATGGACCATTATCTCGCAAAAGAGACTGTTCAGAATATCCTGATGTTCAGATTCGCCAACTCGATATTTGAGCCAATATGGAACAGTCGATATATCGACCATGTTCAGATTACTGCCTCTGAGGCCCTCGGCGTTGAGCATAGAGCCGGATATTACGAGAAGGCCGGTGTGATACGGGACATGTTCCAAAACCATATCTTCCAGCTTCTTGCCTTGACGGCAATGGAACCACCTGCGCTTTTTGATGCCGATCGGGTTAGAGATGAAAAAGTGAAGGTCTTCAGGTCTATCCGACCCTTTCAGCTCGAAAGCCTCAACACACAGGTCGTAACCGGGCAGTATGGAAAAGGAATGATAAACGGGAAAGAGGTCATTGCATACCGGGATGAACCGGGGGTCTCCACTGAATCAATAACTCCTACCTATGCAGCACTTAAAGTTCATCTGGATAATTGGAGATGGAAGGGAGTTCCCTTCTATCTCCGATCGGGCAAGAGGTTGAGTTCACGAAAGGCGGAGATTGCTATTCATTTCAAGCCGGTGCCTCACCTTATGTTTTCTCATGCGATTGAGGATGGCATTGAACCAAATGTATTGATTCTCAGGGTCCAGCCGGATGAAGGCATAGGTATACATTTCGAGGCAAAAAACCCGGGTTCAAGGGTATGCCTCAATACCGTCCTGATGAATTTCTCATATCAAAATGTTTTCATGCTTGATGGCTATGAGCGGGTTCTGCTCGACTGCATGCAGGGGGATCAGATGCTCTTTGTGCGGTCAGACGGCGTACAGCAGACATGGGCCTTGCTGACTCCCCTGATAGATAAATTGACGGAAGATGCACGACCCAATGACTTCCCTAACTACGAATCCGGATCTTCAGGCCCCGCTGCTGCAGAGGATCTTCTGAAAAGAGACGGCAGGGTATGGAGACCTCTCTGAAAGACGACATCCGAATATTGCCTGATCCGGAAAGCTTGGCTCAGGCAGCAGCGACCATTTTTGCAGATGCTGCAGATCATGCCATTGCAGACCATGGCAGATTTTCTGTAGCGCTTTCGGGAGGTACGACTCCGCGCAAACTTTTCCGCATCCTGGGCACGATATATTGCGATACGGTCAAATGGAACTCGGTTCAACTTTTCTGGACTGATGAACGATCTGTTCCCCCAGATCATAAGGAGAGCAATTACAAACTGGCGTATGATGAGCTGATCTCGAAGGTATCCATTCCTCATGGTAACATCCACCGGATACTGGGAGAACTCGCTCCTGCTGAGGCAGCGAAGGAGTATATAGAGGCAGCGCAAAGTCATTTTGGCACCAAGGGCATACCGGTATTTGATCTCATTCTTCTCGGTCTCGGACAGGATGGGCATACTGCTTCTCTTTTCCCAGGATCAACTGTATTGCAAGAACAAGATCATTTTGCTGTTCCGTCATATTCTGAATCCGTTGGAAACTGGAGAGTTACATTGACCTTGCCGGTTGTGAACAATGCAGTGAATATAGTCTTTCTCGTATCAGGAAAGTCAAAGTCCGGCATCGTCAGCAAGATTCTTTCAGAGGGAAGAAGACATCTCTATCCCGCCAGTCTTGTCAATCCCATAAAAGGGCAGATCACCTGGCTTCTGGACAGAGAGGCAGCTTCTGAGCTGTGACGATGATATCCGTAGTCGTCCCTACGCTTAACGAAGCAGAGAATATTACCAAATGCATTGAATCAATACGTCTTGAAAGCCATGACATTGAGATCATTATTGCCGATGGCAGTAGCAGTGACAATACGCGAGAGATTGCCTCAGAATATCCTGGAGTGGCAGTTGTTGAATCCAAGAGAGGCAGAGGCATTCAGATGAATACCGGTGCTTCAACTGCATCGGGCGATATCCTTCTCTTTCTTCATGCAGACACGACCCTTGAAAAGGGTTGGTCTCAGAGTATTCGTGAAAGTCTCGATGAGAATTCCATTGTCGGCGGGGCTTTCACCTTCGCTGTTGATAATCCCTCATGGAAGTATTGTCTTGTCGAAGTGTGGGTAAAATTGCGCTGCAAACTCTGCTCGTTGCCTTATGGCGACCAGGCTATATTCGTTAGGAAAAGCGCATTTGAACTAATTGGGAGATACAAGAGTATTCCTCTCATGGAGGATGTTGATCTTATAGAGAGAATGAAGGAAAGCGGCAGAATCGCTATTTTGGATAAAAAAGCTATCACATCAGAAAGAAGATGGTCTCATAAAGGCCTGGTTAAGACCGCCGCGATTAATCAGATCACTATGTTGCTCTATAAATTTGGAGTCAGTCCTGAGAGACTGTTTCGGCTCTACTACCGATGATCAATAAGAATTTTTACGGGATCATGATCAAGTATCCTGAGCCGGGCAGGGTCAAGACACGACTGGCCCGTGAAATCGGAGAGTTCAGGGCCTCTGAAATCTATAGACATATAGCCGAGCAGGTCTTACGAAATACAGCTCCTTCTGAAGATGATCATTACCGACGAATTATCTTTATTGATCCACCGGAAAGGGAAGCTGAGTTCCGGGATTGGCTGCCAGGGGAGCAGTTTGCAGGTCAGCAAGGCAGCGAACTTGGCGAAAGGATGGACAATGTTATCAGACATCTCCTGACCACTGGGGGTGAAAAAGCCGTAATTACAGGCTCAGACATCCCAAAACTAAGCCGAGATATCGTTATGCAGGCTTTCATGGAACTCGATCATGCGGACATTATAATAGGACCTGCTGCAGACGGAGGTTACTATCTCATCGGGATGAAGGCCCCTGCTCCGGAATTATTTCATGAAATAGCCTGGAGCACTAAGGATGTTTTCCCGGAGACGGTTAGGATACTTAAGCAGTCAGGTAAAAGCTATGGAGTTCTTCCTATCCTTTCAGATCTTGATACCATTGAAGATCTCAAGCAGCATTCTTGATTTCAAACAATGGTAATACAGGACGGATGATGACAAGGCTTACGAATATGCTTTAATTTGCCTGTCCGATAAAACAGAAGGGGTCGCGGTCTTCGAAGATATCCTGACCGTGGCTATAGGAGAGCGCAAGGCATCCTCCGCAAACAGGACGGATCGCGCATGACTCACATGAAGCACATCCTGCCCGGTATCTCTTCGCAGCTTCCGAATCATATGCGCCTGCTATACCGTCCTGCAGAACATTTCCGATCAGCGAGGGAAATTTTCTGCAGGCATGCGCCTCCCCTTCAGGAAGCACAGAAATGAAATTGAATGCAGCGCCGCAGCCGAAGCCTGTGCAGCCGCCGCAATATTCCTTCCCATCCCTATGATACAGAATGTTGAAAAGGTTGTCCTTTATTCCCATTATGGGATTATCCTCAGCTGCCTTTCGATAGGCAGATAGAAAAGTCATATATTCATCCTTTGACGGCAACTTGAGGTTCGCACCTTCGCCGACCATGGAGAGGCGGTTGAAATTAAAGGTGCCTGCAAGACCGCGTAGTCTTTCAGCCAGAGGGATGACCTGACCGATGTTCTCCTTTGTAAGCGTAAGCATCACCATGGAATAGATATTCAGTTCACGAAGTATCTGCAGAAAACCCATAACCCTGCTAAAATGCCCACTGCCACGCATGTAATCATTATGCTCCTCCAGGCCTTCGAGGCTGACCTGAAAAAATGAGGGCTTCTGAATCGCAACAAGCTCCTCCAGTTTTTCCTTTGGCGAAGGGTTGCCGAGAATGGCAAGGGTAAACCCCTGATCTGCAGCGGCATGGTACAGCTCTGCAAAACGGGGGTAAAGGAAGGGGTTTCCTCCGCTGAAAGATATCTGGCCCCTCACATGTTTGCTCTTGCAGAAGCTGCGAAAATCATCGAGGATCTTGAGCGCCTCTTCGAATTTCATCTGACTCCGGTCGCTCCGGTCATAGCAATGCCTGCAGTGGAGGTCGCAGGTCTGTGTCACATGCCACTGTAGCGTGAACATCGACGCAGAAAGAAATTGGTCAAAGACTTGGTCATAGACTACCGAGGTAATGACATCCCGCCGGATGCCTGATTGAGGTTTATAAATGATCCCTTTTTCTGCCGCCCTGTCGAATGCATCTTCCACTGCATTGACCGAAATATTGCCGGCCTTGGTTAATGCATCCGTCTCTAAACCTTCAACCACAATCTTGAGCACCAGGAGATCTTCATCTGAAGCTGTCTTGATCCTTACATCCCTGTTTTTGCAGTCTTTCCATAGCATAACCATCTCCTGACCTTCCATGACAGATACATCTTTCTCGCCGGACAGGAGAGATACAAGCCCCTTCCACGATACCGTGATAATCTGGAGCGTAGGATTTGTATCAGGAGCATCTATCTCATCCGGTATGGAGGTATCAGTGAATGCTGTCATATGAATTGCGAATTCAAGACGGGCAAGATCAGAAAGATACTCAGGAATTCCCGACCCTTTGGTAGTGGGTGCCAATAAGCCGGAGAACTCCTCGGGACGAAACGTTGCGCTGAATGCCGCCGATAGCCCAACCATGGACTGTCGAGGAAGCAGGGAGAGAGTAACAGGATAAATTTCATCGAGGTTCTTCTTCAATAGTGTCTCCACGAATGGTCGGTCTTTGTGTTATAGCGAATGCTCCGCGCCGTTTCCTTCTCAGATCAATGAAAGCTGCCTTAGCAATAGGCAGCATTCATTGTCATACATTATTATAGTGCCGACGGCACTATTTTTTGTTTCCGCTTCAACTGCTCTGCGACGGCTGCTGGGTCTGCTGCTTGTCGGTGCTGCCTGCACCGTCTTTCTTGCCTGTTCAACTCGTTGTCGCACAACCAGTCGCAATAAGACTTGCGCCGGCAATCAGACTGGCAACTCCAAAAGCGGCAAGTAGCTTCTTAAGCTCTTGCTTGTCCATAAAACACCTCCTTCCCCTCCATCGATTCTGCTCCTCTGCATTCGCCAAAGGCGATGATAGATATCCGTTTCAAAGAGAATCCTGCATATTAAACTCTATCACATATTCATATTCTGTCAGTAAATAAGGCAAATGAATGTAATAGTGCATACAGCATTACCAGATAATAAACAGTAGGCTATCACCATAATCGGTGCTCAAAGCACAGAAAATAAGGAGGCCTTATGATCTCGATCTATCCGAAACCATTTTTCCGTATTCCCTTGACAGCATACTACCAGACATTACGGCTAACAATATGTATGAGAGCTTACAATGCAAGCATTTTATCATGATCACTGAAAATCACACTTTTCACAACATCTTGAGTAAAAAGTAAGTTCCCTTACAGATTAATTGGCAAGGGGGCGCTACATTTTAATCAGAGATGATTGGGACTGGACAGAGGCTGATTCAACAATTGGTGTAAGCCGTATATAATGAAGGAAAGGAATCGTTATGAAAAAGCTACTTTTATCTGTTGAAAAGGATTATTGTTCGGAATGTTCTCTGGCACTGACAAGATTTATCGGAAACATGGATGGTATTGATTCTCTTGGCATAGAAAACGGTTCTATAGCAATTGTCTTTGACGAATCGAAAATAACCGCAGCAACGTTGGTCGAAATAGCAGAGGAAAACATTCGCAGATTCGGTTATAGTCTGCTGAACGCGGATGTCAATAATATTTAGAACTTCTGGAGGAATTCCTATGAAAGCAATCAGCAATATCGTCTTGACAGCAGTCGTGTTATTATCGATCGGCATCGCACATGGTAAGGATTACGAGGTCAATAAAGTGGTGGGCGGTTGCAATGTTGTGATGAAAAGCGACAAGAATCCACCGATTGCAGGGGATAATAATGTCAGTGTAGAGATTACCGATATATCTGGCAACCGTGTCAGTGATCCTGTGGTAGTCGTCGAATATTCCAGACCGGCAAGAAGCGGCATGCCTCCGATGAACTATACGGCTGATACCGTTATGAAAAAAGGTAAATTTGTAGGTAAAATGAGCCTTTCCCTGCCAGGCCCCTGGAACATAACAATAAAAATAATTCGGGGCGGAGAGACGGCACTCGCACGCCTTACGGTTGACGTCGAGTAATAATATCTGAAGGAGATGGCTTATGGATGCACACTATAGGGTGGTCATTTTCGGATCTGCAAGAATCAGGGAAGAGAGCTGTTCAGCGGCACTGATCTTCACAACATATTTCATGTCACGTCCGTGGAGCGAGTCCTCAGCCTTATCAGAAAGGTCCATGATGATCGGTCACACATGGAGCATGTATGTGTAAATTATGACAAATACCGCGTCGAGTTTGAAAAAGTGAAGGTGTGACCCTATGAATGATGGAACCCATAGAATTGTTATTGTAGGATCAGGGCCTGCGGGCCTGACTGCTGCTATCTATGCTGCAAGAGCCCAGCTTGCTCCTGTAGTAGTCGAGGGGATTGAATCCGGTGGTCAGCTATTAACGACTTCCGATGTTGAAAACTATCCGGGGTTTCCTGAAGCGATCACAGGCCCAGACCTTATGGACGCAATGCGCAAGCAGGCATTGCGATTTGGAACTGAGTTGATCCCCGAGATGGTTGAAAAGATAGATTTTCTTGAAAAACCTTTTAGGATATGGACTGATGGGCAGAAAATACTGACTACCCGTTCTATCATAATCGCTACAGGATCATCTCATAAGTGGCTGGGGCTTGAGGCAGAAGTGAGACTTCGTGGCCGCGGCGTCAGTTCCTGCGCGACCTGCGATGGCTATTTTTTCCGTGGAAAAGAGGTTGTTGTCGTTGGGGGTGGAGACACTGCCATGGAGGAGGCCCTTTTTTTATCCCGTCTCTGTTCCAAAGTGACGATTGTTCACCGAAGGAATCAGTTTCGGGCGTCAAAGATAATGAGCGACCGGGTCGTCATGCATTCCAAAATATCGGTCATATGGGACAGCGTCGTGAACGCTATCCATGGAGAGGCTGAAACGACCGGCGTAACTGGAGTTGAGACAAAGAATCTGGTGACAGGGGCAACAGAAACACTTGAATGCTCAGGAGTTTTCATCGCGATCGGACGGAACCCTAATACTAAGCTTTTCAAGGGAGGGCTCGATATAGACAGAAATGGTTATCTGGTGACTAAGCCGGGGACAACAAATACAAGCGTTGAAGGTGTTTTTGCCTGCGGTGAAGTCCAGGACAATATCTATCGGCAGGCCGTTACTTCAGCAGCCAGCGGAGCCATGGCAGCGATGGACGCAGAGCGCTGGCTGGAGATGTGCGGATACTGCGGGTAACCGTCAGAAATCGATATCAACCTGGAGCGAATCCAAAAATTTATTAAATGAGGTAAATACCTCCATAACTCCCAGGGCTTCCACTATTTCAGCGTCCGAAGCTCCAACTTGCCGCAGCATATCGAACTCTGGGTCCGAAATCCTGAGAGGGTCACGATTTGCTTTCCGTGCAAAATAGATGAGTGCCCTTCTCCTCGTCTATGAGATCGGGTGTTTGCCATGCGTCTCTGTTGATATTTGTCCTTATTGCGCCAGGACCTATACTGTTTACGCGTATTTTCTGAGGTCCGAGCTCCTGTGCGATGCTCTTCATCAGCAACATGATGCCGCCCTCTGAAGCGGCATAAGCGGTCAGAAGACGTTCCCCGCCAAACACATCAGCGCTTCTTGGCTCGTCGTGATTTTTCTATGAAGCGGGTCATTTTATTCTGGAACGAAATAT
>JAGVHR010000206.1 GCA_020056455.1 Thermodesulfovibrionales bacterium | reverse complement strand
GAGGTGCCGGTGCTGATCGGACTGGTCAATGTTGCGCTCTATTTCCAGAAGAAATATTTCAGCGTTAAATACTGTCGTGTGAAAGGAACAAGTGCATTATGAAGGCCAAAATTGAGTAAAAGCTGACCGAGCGGAAAAGAAGTCTTAAAACCAAGCCGGCTTCTTTTCCGCAGCATAAAGGTATGTTAAAGATGGTCATAGGGGGGCTGAAAAGGATAGTCAAGAAGGTATAGCAACAAAGTCTTACGAGCTATAGGAGCATAGCTGAAGAATACCGGGGTGTGACCGCACATCTCCATTTAAGCTCTCTGCGTTTTCGGGTATCTTTGTGCTTACGTTCTGACGGGCACGGGGTTATTGCTACTTTCCCATAATTTCTCAGACTTCAACTTCACAGTGTTAACTTATGTAAATCGCTCAACTTGGGTGTTATTTTTCTTTGACATAGCGCAATGAAATATGATTTCATAGAATCCAGATAAAATTCAGAAAATCTAAAATAATAAGCGCTAAAAGGATAAGGGATGGTGACAGGGAAAACAATTTTAGTAAGAATATCCGCTTTACTCATCGCCTTAATTTTAACATTCTGTCTCGGAAGCACGGTTTTTGCCGGTACTGTGGTCATTAAGCCCGGCCGGTTTGATCATTTTACACTTCTAATGCCTGATAAGGCTGTGTCAGGAGAGAACTTCGTGGTGAAGTTATCTGTATATGATGCCAATAATAACCTCATTACGGATTTTTCAGAAACAGGCAAGGAGTTCAGCGCGGTTGCAAGCGGCTCGGCAACTGTGCAGCCCTCTGTTCTTGGTTCGTCATCCTTCTCAGGAGGCGTTGCCAGCGTTGTTGTCAACAGCAGGAAAGCAGAAAAGATTATTTTTTCCATCATGGAGTCAGGCGGTTCAGTCCCTGTGATCTCGAGGGACGTAATTGTGGCTCCGAACAAGCTTGATCACTTTGTTTTGCAGGCGCCGGGAACTATCACTGCAGGTAAGGCCTTTGATATTAAAGTTACTGCAAAGGATTTCTTCGATAATACCGTGCAGGACCTGGACATAGGCAAAAACTTAAAGATTACATCAATCGGAATATCCTCGGTAAGAGTGCAGAGCGGAGATGCTGTTGATTTCAGAGACGGTCATGGAACTGTTAATTTGCTTTCGGAAAAGGCCGGAAATGTTGTTATAGAACTGCAGGATGTAATATCAGGAAGCAGGGGGAAAACAGAGGACATACTGGTGACCTCAGCTGCGCTTTCTTATTTTAGACTTCAGGCTTCGAAGTCGGCTGTTGCAGGTGAACCTTTTGACCTGCTTATCACCGCGTTTGACGCCTTTGATAATGTGGTCACGGACTATGTTTCAACAGGAAGCGGCGTCAGGCTTTCAACAAGCGGAAGATCGAAGATTGAACCGGCAATAGTCAGCGCCTCTGAGTTCAGAAATGGTCAGGCTATTGCAAAGGTCATCTATGAAAAAGCAGAACAAATGCAGATATCAGCGCGGGAATCAGGCAAGGAACAGTTCGGGAAGACACAGGAGATCCAGGTCCTCAATGCAACTCCGGATCATTTTGTTGTTATCACTCCGGATACTGCCATGTCCGGGCAGAAGTTCAGGGTAAAAATAGAGGCGTATGACCGTTTCAACAACCTCGTTGATAATTTCAATTTTGTTGGGAATGACGTTATGCTGAACACCACCGGGAGCGGCACTATCAGCCCGTCGAAGATACCACCGTCAGCTTTCACCGGAGGAACAGCTGTTGCTAATGTCACCTATGACAAGGCAGAATCTTTTCAGATTACTGCGAGGATGGCGGTCGGCCGTCAGACAGGCAGGATGATTGCGATCAGCGAGCAGGAAATGAAGCGTGATATGACTCCTGTTCCGGATAAGGCGGAAAAAGGGGGAATAGGGCAGCCGGTAGAGGATAAGCCAAAAGCCTCGATAATAAAAGAGGAGCACAGGGCGCAGCCTGAGAAGAAGTCTGATGTTGTTTCTGGAAGAAATGGCAGGACAGAGAAGGATCGGCTATCCGTCAAATCTGATGTAGAAAAAAAACCTGAAGTCGAGCAGAAGAAACAGGCTGCTGATAAGAAAGGTGTGCCCGGGAAGGATAGCTCAGTGAAGAAGACAGTAACCATTGAAAAGAAGGTTACTGAAAAGAAGAGGCCCGAGAAACGGAGTGTTTCTTCAGAATCAGAAAAAGAGCTGCCTGTTGCAAAGCCTGCGGAAAAGAAGCCTGAAAAAACTGCTATCGAAGGTAAGGGGAAGCCTCCTGTTGTAGCGGCGAAGAAAGAAGATAAGAAGACCGACAAGCCGACACCATATAATATCAGCAAAGTTTCCATTATTGAAGCAAACAAAAAAGCTATGCTTGTTATCAATACGTCTAACCCCAACGGCAACCTCGATTTTAGTGATGAGATCGAGTCAAAGTATGGCAAGGAATGGCTGAAACTTAAAATTCGGCCTGCCCTCAACAGCGCTGGGAAATCCTTTAAATTCAAGTCTGCTTTTATTGGAGACGTTCTTGTTGAAGAAGACAAGACAGCAGGCGAGAGTCTTGTATACGTATATATCGAACTTATTCCATCAGGTGTCGCCTATGATATTGCCCGTATTAAAAACACACTTGTAGTCACGCTTTCGAATCCTTAAGACGTTTATAATATTCCCTCAGGTCGTGTCAGCATATAAGCAATGCCGGCCTTGTAATGACCGTTGCTCTATCTCTCTCCTTAATGCATCTGCATAATTATTTTCCTTGAACTTCGTTATTATGTGCAATATGATGATTACAATAGACAGGAAAAGGAGGAGAATATGGCGACAATAAGGACTGTACTTTATGAATGTGATGTCTGCGGAACAGAGGTAATTGTAAACAGCGCGGGTATTGAACGTGTCAGTCCGATATATTGCTGCGGTATTGAATTGACCGAAAGGACTCTATCGCCTGCAAAAAAAACTGCCCCGGCAAAGGATAGAGAGACAAAGACCTTGAAAAAGGCGGGAGTCAGCGCAGGCATAAATAAAAAAAGTGAAATATCAGCAAGGGCAGCTCATCCTAAAGCGTCACCAAAAAAATCCGCGAAAACATCAGCAAAGAGCAGAAGAAAAAGTTGATAAGCCCTCAATCTGGAGTTGAGTGAAAATACCAGAGTTGTTCCGGGCAATAGGTATCTGCTCAGAAACGGCTCCGGCGTATCCTCGGCTCTTTAAGAGGTATTTCCACGGCAATAGGCAAGATAGGTCTGAAATTCTTTTTCAAAATGATGGCTGAATATGCCTGTCCCCATATATTTATTTATGCTATGCATTTCCCAATACCGCACTTCGTCAATCTCTTCGGTATTGATCTTGAACGTCTCTTCACAGGTGCAGGTGAAGGTGGCGACAAGCTCTGACTCGATGTGGTTACTGAAGATGTGGGTATAGAGAAAGATGAGATTGCAATTGTCTATTCCGAGTTCCTCCATTGTCTCTCTCCTGGCAGCTGCAAACAGGTTTTCACCGATGTTAACGTGGCCGCCAACAGAGGTGTCCCACTTGCCTGGAGCTGCATCCTTGGTCATTGAGCGCTTCTGGAGAAGTAGCCTGTTATCTTGGTCGAAGACGAGCACATGGACTACTCTGTGGATAAGCGAAGGATTGCCATGGAGTTCTGAGCGCGCGGCTGTTCCCACGATCTTTCCCGAAATATCAACAACCTCGAATATCTCTTCAGTATCGGCCATAAAGGAATATTACGGTCACATGGGAAGCAGTATGAGTGCATTCAGAGGTAATGCTCAAGCTGCCGGTCAAAAGTATATTCATTTTCATTGGGTGATTTTATCATAAAAGCCTTTTCGGATTCGCTGCCCGGTGCAGCAGCGCTCATCCGAAATGATAAGAATGGGGATTATTATATTTTTGCAAGAGCCTTCTCATTTCCGTTTTTCCCACGAGTTTATCCGATCGATCTGCCAGTAGCCTTACGTAAAAATCTACAGGAAATAGTATATTGACTCGACCTAATATCCATGGTACCATAAAGCCGTATGCGAAAAGTCTTTATATCAATATGCTTGCTTCTGACGGCTGTTTCCGTTACTGCTGCTGATATATATAAATATGTGGATGACAATGGTGTAGTCTGCTATACAGATGCCCCGTTGGGTAACAAGTCACAGCAGGTGAGCAGCGAAAAGAAGACCAGCCCGGCGCGGACTGAGGACGCTTCGCTTATAAGTTCCGGGGATTATTCTCAATATATCCGTAGAGCTGCATCAAAATATGATCTTGAGCCTGAGCTTATAAAAGCGGTCATCAAGACGGAATCGAATGGAAATCACCGTGCAGTTTCAAGGAAAGGAGCGATCGGTCTAATGCAACTCATGCCTGCCACTGCCAGCGACATGAATGTCTCCAATCCCTTTAATCCTGAAGAAAATATCGATGGCGGCGCCAGATATCTCAAATATCTTCTTGATCGTTTTAGCGGCAATCTCACGCTTGCTCTTGCGGCATACAATTCGGGGCCGAAGACTGTCGAAAAATATGGGTCTGTCCCTCCGATAGATGAGACAAGGCAGTATGTCAAGAGAATATTCAACCTGTACAACGGCAGAAAAGACTATGCATTTTCTGACAGAAAAAACGAAGCAGCTGCCGGGACAGGCGCTGCCCCCCGTCAACTATTAGCGCCTATTTACAGGATTGTACTTGATGACGGTACTATTCTTTTCACAAACGCAACTCTTGAAAAAAACAATAAGACCAGGTTATAGATGACATCAGACTTCCGCTCCCTCCGGGATCAGATTCTGAGATTCAAGGAAGAGAAGCGCGCTCTTATCCTTTCGCATAACTATCAGCGTGATGAGGTGCAGGATATCGCTGATTTTGTCGGCGATTCTCTTGAGCTGTCCAGAATGGCTGCCACGCAGGATTGTGATATGATCGTTTTCTGTGGGGTTCATTTTATGGCGGAGAGTGCATCTATCCTTTCGCCTGATAAGACGGTATTGCTTCCGGAGATCGGAGCCGGCTGCCCGATGGCTGATATGATCAGGGTTGATGCTCCGAGGCCGGTCAGGACAAGCTTTCCAGGGTTTGAAAATCCCCCAGCCTACGTATTTCCGCCTGAATTCTCTTTGAGGGACATCAGGCGGCAATTCCCAGGGGTCCCGGTTGTAGCTTATGTGAATACGACGGCTGAGGTTAAGGCGGAGAGCGACATCTGCTGCACTTCTGCCAATGTTGTTAAAGTGATAGAGTCTCTTCCAGGAGACTCTGTTATCTGTATCCCTGATAAAAATCTCTCGCTGTGGGCTTCAAAAAACACCAGGAAAAAGGTCATTGCCTGGGACGGTTTCTGTAATATCCATGAGCGTGTGACCGTATTTGATGTGCTGCAAGCCAAAGAGGACCATCCCCGGGCAGTAATCATGGCTCACCCTGAATGCCGAATTGAGGTACTTGAGATCGCTGACCATGTTACAAGTACGTCTGGCATGCTGAGGTTCGCCAAGTCCTCCACTGAAGAAGAGTTTATCGTCGGCACTGAGATCGGTCTCATGCACCGCCTTCGCAGGGAGAATCCGGGCAAGGTTTTTTATCCTCTCAGAGACGATATGATATGCCCGAATATGAAAAAGACAACGCTCCAGAGCGTGCTGAGGGCCTTCCGGGATAATACCGCAATTGTGAGAGTGCCCGAGCATATACGTATCCCTGCCAAGTTGGCGCTTGACAGGATGCTTGAAATAGTATAATCCTCCTTCGGTCCGTATCTTTCAATAATGCCATGCTTTTCTGGATATGACAGATGAATTCACTTGAAAAGAAATTAATTGATAGAATTGCGCGTGAGGGACCTATTACCTTTGAGTCCTTTATGGCCATGGTCCTCTATGAGCCTGAGAATGGATACTATTCAGGCACTCCCCGGAGGATCGGCAGGGAAGGAGACTTTTATACAAGCTCTCATCTGCACCCTCTCTTTGGCATCATGCTTGGTTGGCAGATCAGGGAGATGTGGGCATTTCTCGGAAAACCAGATAAATTTTGTGTTGTTGAAATGGGTGCAGGCGAAGGTTTTGTCTGCAGGGATATGCTCGATCATTTCAGTGGTTCTGATGGAAATATCATCAATGAGGAAGATGAGGTATTTTATTCATCCCTTCAATATATGATTATCGAGCAGAATCATTTTCAGCAGCAGCGCCAGAAGGACCTTCTCATAGACTACGAAGACAAGGTCCTTTGGCAAAAGAACCTGCACGATGCCGGTATCGTCACCGGTTGCATATTATCTAATGAACTTCTTGATGCTTTTCCCGTGCATCTTGTGACAATGGAAGATGAACTGAGAGAGGTCTATGTTGGTCATGACAGCCGGGGGTTTTTTGAGCATCCCGGCCCATTGTCATCTGAGGCGATTAAAGAGTATGTGATGGATTTTGCTCCGGCCCTTGAGCGCGGTCACATAACTGAAGTCAATCTTCGGATACGGAGTTGGCTGCAGGAAATTGACGCTGTACTGGGAAAAGGTTTTATTCTTACCATTGACTACGGATTTCCCGCACGGGAATATTATAACGAAGACAGAAACAGGGGTACGCTGATGTGCTATTACCGACACCGGCTCAGCGAGGACTTTTTTTCAAATATCGGAGATCAGGACATAACCGCCCATGTAAATTTCTCTTCATTGAAAAGATGGGGAGAGGAAAGAGAATTAAGGACGATCGGTTATTGCGGGCAGGGGACTTTTCTTCTTGCTGCCGGCATTGACAGGGAGATCAGCAGGCTTGCCGGGTCCTCAAAGGACTATCTTTCTGAACTGGGCCGCATAAAAAAACTGTTCCTGCCACAGGGGCTCGGAGAGTCGCACAAGGTGATGGTACAGTACAAGGGTCCGGGGTTACCCAAGCTTCAGGGGTTTTCGATCAGAAACCAGGTTGGGTTGTTGTAAGCCGTCTCAGTCTGACCTTATTCTTGTAAGACTATCGATGTTGACCATGCTCCTCATGACTTTATCAGGTGTATGGGCCTCAATCGTATGGATGCAGTCCTTGTTCCTGAGCAGGAAAAAGAATTTCTTGAAATCAAAGGTCCCCTCGCCTACAGGGAGGTGCTGGTCGGATGTTTTATCGTTATCATGAAGATGAAGTTCAATAATATAAGGGTTTAAGGCCTCCATCCAATTTTCCATCCGGACCTTTGAGAAGAGATTGAAATGGCCTGTATCAAAGCAGATTCCAAAATTGCCGGATCTCATGTTCTCCATGAGGACCTTAAGATTTGAAGGTTCATCCTCGAAGATATTTTCGATGGCGAGCTTAACACCGATTTCCTCTGCACGACTGTTGAGAGGCTGCCAGGTAAGCAGACTCTGATCGAGCCACCAGTCCATCTTCAGCGCATATCGCCATTTTTCATATCCGGAATGACAGACTATTATCTTTGGTTTTAATAGCCCGGCAATGTCGAGTATGTGATTGAGTCTCTTCATGGTTGCTTCCCTGACGAATGAATCCACAGCTCCTGGGGAAATATCCATGAAGGGAGCATGGAACGAAAGAGAAGGCGCATAATCAAGTATTTCTTCTGCTCGCCTGATGTCGTTGCTTCCGATGGTATCAAGGTCATTTCCGCTGAAATAGATCTCAAGATTTAACTGCCTCTTTCTGAGCAAAGAGGCATGCTCTGCTAATTTATTGAAGGGGATATGGACGTGCGGCGAAATCACTCTTTTGCAGATGGAGAAGTTCCTGCCCCGGTCTTTGTTTCTGTCTTGGCAGGCGCAGAAGCAGATGGCTCACTTGTATTCTTTTTGGTCTTGTCAGCATAATCGGTTGCATACCAGCCTGTGCCCTTAAGGACAAAGGAGGTATTGGAGATCATTTTTTTCATTTTCCCGCCGCAATTAGGGCAGATCGTAAGAGGACATTCAGTGATCCTCTGCATTATCTCGACGTCTTTCCCGCACTCTTCACATTTGTACTCATAGATTGGCATACGCGTTACCTCCGGTGAATAACATAACTGTTTAATATAACTGAATTTTCCGGAATGCGTCAAATTTTGAGCATAGACGCATGATCGTGACTTCATATTTTCGTCTCTACAGGGGCATATTCTGTATAATACGACATGATCATTGTCGGACTGACAGGAAATTACGGGATGGGAAAGAGTTCGGTAACATCGATATTTGGAAAGCTCGGTGCCATTACCATAAACAGTGATGAGATAGTTGCCGATCTCCTTAAGGAAACAATGGTGAGAGGCCGCATCAGGAGGCTGTTCGGACCTGGAGTAATAAGCGAATCCGGCTGTCTGGATAAGGGCGAATTGGCAAAAATAATATTTAGCGATGTATCGGCCAGGAATAAAATTGAGGCGTTTCTTCATCCGCTTGTTTTTAAAAAGGTAGACGTGTTGATAAGAAATATAAGAGACAATAACGCCATAATTATTGTCGAAGTTCCGCTGCTTTTTGAGGGAGGGTATAAGGCCGGTTTTGACAGGACTATTACGGTTTTTACAACTCAAAAAAAAGCAATAGAGCGTCTGAAGAAGAAGGGGATATCAGGCAAGGATGCTTTGGCCAGACTGAATACACAGATGCATGTACGTGTTAAAAAAAGACTTTCAGATTATACAATTGACAATAATGGCACAAAAAGGCAGACAGAGATGATGGTGAAAAGAGTTTTTCATGCGCTTATGGAAGAAAACACCCTCAGGATCAGTAAGGGTCCACGTCGACTCTGACAATGCTTTCTTTTGCGTTTCTGGAAGCATTTAGCGCTGCGCCGGCAGCAGCGTGCAGAACCTTCCGGTCATGATGCTTTAGCAGTACTGAATATTCAACAGCTCCTTTTCTTGTTGCTATCTCAGAAGGGCCCAGGATTTCGATGTCTTCTGCTGATTCCCTGATGATATTTACGATTTTCTCCGGCAACTGCTGATTCCCTGAAATAAGAATATTCAGCAACCGGGTGTAAGGAGGGAAGTCCAGCTCCTTTCTTATTGAAAGCTCTTCTGCCGCAAAGGCCGGGTAGTTATTGTCTTTGCAATGCCTGAAAAGCGGGTCTTGCGGAAGCCTTGTCTGGATGATTACTTCTCCTTCGGGCTGAACAAGATCACGCACTGCCATTATGTCCTGAAAGGCCTTTTCGCGAGCGCGAAAATCAGGGACACTGAGGCTGGTGTCGATGTTGAGAATTGCTGCCATGAAAAAGGCCTGCAATCTGCTGATGCGCTTTGTCATCATCTTTGTGCCGACAATGATTTGAGAACTATTTAACGCAGCCTCTTCAACCAGGGCTTTTATCTCCGATTTCTTTTTTGCCATGTCGCTGTCGAAACGAACAGGCTTAATACCTATAATTGCAGCAATGTCTTCTTCGATTTTTTGTGTCCCCGCGCCAAGAAGTTCTATGTCAGGGCTTTTGCATCGTTGACAGAATTCAGGGACCGGACGCGTTTTGCCGCAGTAATGACAGAGAATGGAGGTGCTTTCCTTGTGCAGAACCATGGGGATGCCGCAGACCGTGCACTTTTCGATGCTTCCGCATTCAGCACAATGAAGCATGGTGGAATGCCCCCTGCGATTGATTACGAACATGACCCGCTTTTCCTGCTGTGTATATCTCTTTGCTCCATCTACAACAGTCTGTGAAAGATAGGGCCTGGCTTTCACTGCAAAGCGCATATTCACGACTTTGATCCTCGGTAGCCGGGCGTTTTCATTAAGACGTATGAGACGGTATTTACCTGAAACTGCATTATACCAGGAGTCAAGCGAGGGGGCTGCTGACGTTAGCACTACAGGGACTTTTTCGAAAAAACCTCGCATCACAGCGCAGTCTCGGATATTGATTCTGACGCCTTCTTCCACCTTGAATGAACCGGAATGTTCATGAATCACAACAATAAGAGAAACCTGCTTCAGCGGGGCAAAGAGAGAGACCCTTGTGCCGATAACAATATCACATCTGCCGGATATGATGTCATCAATGTTTTTTGAACGTCTTCCTGCTGACATATCACTATGCATGAGGCAAACCCTGTCCCCCAAATCCTTTCTGACTGCATGATAGAAGGAGTCTGCCTGTGTAATCTCAGGGAGCATGACAATGACATTGCGCGAGGTCCGAAGCAGCGCAGCAGCATAGGAGTACTCATGCAGGGCTGACGTGGGCCGAACAAGAAAGGTCTGATATTTATTCTGTGCCATCGATGTATGGATATCAGCAATATCGCATTCTGGAACAGGGTTGAGCTCAAGCTCAACAGAGGCAGGCTTTACTGCTGTCTTTTTTGGTTTTGTCCTGGTAAAAAGCTCTTTCGGAAATGCCTGTTTCAGGATAAGACCTGCAGAGGCGATATAATATTCAGACATCCATGCAAGCAATTTCAAAAGCCCTTTGCCCAGTAATGGTGTGTTGCCGTGGACTGCTGATATCTCCCTTATCCTGCCTGAAGGAGGGGCGGTGTTATTTCTGATTATTACACCCAAAGCATTAGTCTTTCTGAGCGGTGCTGAAACGAGCATGCCGGGTCCAGCGCTTTTAATCAGGGCATCTGGGCAGCTATAGGTCAGCGGTCCGAGGTTGATTGGGAATAAGACATCGAAATACGGCATCTGTCGTCCAGATGAAGCGCTGCTCTGACTCATCCGGTCCGGTAGATGGTCAGGCGTTAATGAATGAGCAGCAGTAGTCGGACACAGTTATCACCTGCATCTTGAATTTCGCATTTTCAGGGACCTCGAATAACTCTCCTCCCTTGATATGCTGCCATGCACTATGACCAGGCAGAAGTACCTCAAGCTCTCCTGAAAGTATCTCCATGATCTCCTTATCGCCGGTATTGAATTCGTATTCTCCCGGCTGCATTATCCCAAGGGTTTTTTTAGTTCCGTCTCTGAAGATGACAGTTCTGCTTGTCACCTTGCCGTCAAAATAGATATTGGCTTTTTTTACGACTGTAACATCGATAAATTCATTCATTTCTACTCCATTCACAGGATTGGGTTTATGCCGGTATTGAAGAGTCTGGATATTTTACCAGACGGGGAAAGAGAGAGTAAATCAATGTTAAAACAAAAAAAGCCCCCAGCATGACAGGGGGCTTTTTCAGCAGAATCAATCTTAGTTCTTTGTCACGTTGACGGCCTTAAGACCTTTAGGGCCCTTTTCCGTGTCAAAGCTGACTGAATCACCTTCGGCAAGTGACTTGAAGCCATTGCCTGAGATGGAAGAATAGTGCACGAATACGTCGCTGCCGTCTTCACAGGTGATAAAGCCGAACCCCTTGGACTCGTTGAACCACTTCACTGTTCCATTAGCCATGATGAATACCTCCTTACGTATAGACTAAAGTCTCATGAAGCGCTGCCAAAAAAAAAGGCCACAAAGCTAAAAGTCTTTGTGACCGACCGTTCATACAAAAACTTCTGAAACTTCAGTTTTAATGCTGACATTATCTGCTATCAAAAGTCAAATATATTATTCTGTCAGCAGGAATATTGTGGGCTGACATGGTATAATCCAAAAACATTTTTTCAGGGAGGGTGATATGGCAAAGCGTGCCGGAGCATACAGGAGCGAGAAAAGGAAGAAGGAAGTCAAACGCCAGAAGAAACAGGAAGAGAAGAGATTGAGGCGCCTGGGGCTTCTTAAACCAGCTGAGGGAACGGAAAATCCTGAGGCTCTTGACCCGGATCTGCCGGCTTCCGATGAGGAGGGTGAAGCGGAGGAAGGCGAAGAGACAGAAGGAAAGGAAGAAGGACAGCCCGAAGAGCAGAAGTCGTAGAAGGCATCGTGATTGCCGTTGTCTGGATCCTGGTCGGTTTCATTGCCCTGATATTAACCTGGGCGCTATACATTTATAACAAACTTGTAACGCTCAGAAACGACGTAAAGAATGCCTGGAGCCAGATCGACGTGCAACTAAAGCGCAGATACGATCTCATACCGAATCTTGTTGCTGCGGTCAGGGGTGCCATGGAGCATGAGAAGACGGTGTTTGAAAAAGTCGTTGCCGCAAGGACTCGTGCCATGGCTGCAAGCCGGATGCAGGAAATGGCCGCTGCTGAGGCTTCCCTTACCAGCAGCCTGCAAGGCCTTTTTTTTGTTATTGAGGGTTATCCAGCACTGAGGAGCAATGAAAATGTCATGCACCTTCAGGAAGAACTGGTCTCAACAGAGAACCGCATAGCCTTTGCCCGTCAGCTTTACAACGACCTTGTGGCGAATTACAGAACAGGGCTTGAGGTCTTTCCGGACATGCTTATTGCTTCTGCATTTAAATTTCTGCCTTTTGAATATTTCTCAGCAGAGGCGCTGTTGCGTGCCTGGAATCCTGACAAATTTGCAGGATATGAACGCCGCAATTAATTCGGCCCATGCCTATCACCTTTATTGATATAGAAAGGCAGAAAAGCGCGCGTATCGCCTTACTCTTTATATTTCTCATTGTTATGTATTTTTTCGTGACCTTCTCTGTCTTTTTTGGAGTATCTTTCTTTTTCACCCCTTTTATGATGAGGGAAGGGCTGTTTTCCGGGCCATCCCTTTTGTCAGTCGGCGTTATTTTTCTCTTGTCCCTATTCATCGCTGCCTGTCATTTCTGGTTTTCCTCCACTAATGTGGTCAGTTCCATTATGAATAAACTTGCGGCGCTGCCTCCTGATCCCAAAGACGGTCTGCACAGACAGTTCCTGAATATCATGGCTGAAATACGGGTGGCCTCAGGCAATAAGGCGAAGATGCAATGTCTTGTCATTCCAAGCCTTTCTATGAACGCCCTTGCTGCGGATGATCTCAAGGGCGAAGCTGTGATAGCCATTACCGAAGGCTTGCTTTCGCGGTTGTCACGGGAGCAGCTTGAGGCGGTGATTGCGCATGAGACATATCATGTGCTGTCGGGCGACTGCAGGGAAACGACACTTGCTACAAGCCTGTTCGGTATGTATGTCACATTCTTTGAGAAGATGAGGGACTTTTCAGATGACGACAGGAGAGGCGATCTGGCGCCTTCTTTCCTTCCTCTCTGGACACTTCTGAAGTTGAGCGAACTGTTGAGCATGTTCATCTCCCGCGAGCGCGAGTACCGTGCTGACGCTGCGTCGGTGCGCATGACCAGAAATCCTCTTGCCATGGCAGAGGCCCTGCATCTTCTATCGCGGAACTGGACCGGCGGCGGCATGATAAGTACGGGCCTTGAGATGCTCTGTATAGTGAATCCTGTTGCCGGATCGTTGGATGAGACCGAGGGCTGGTGGGCTGACCTCATGACAACACACCCGCCGATATCAAATCGAATCGGTCTTCTGCTCAGAATGGCGCGTATAAACCCGGCGACATTTGAAAAGAGGCGGCAGGACATTGGAGGCCCGGAGAGTACTTCATGGGTGCCTGGGCAGTGGGTCGGCTTTGCGCTTGATGTAAAAAAGCAGTGGCAGGGGCCTTTTTCAATGGCAGAGCTTGTGACGCTCCCGTGGCTGAACCCTCAGACATGGATTAGCTCAAACTCAGTACAGCAGGCCGTGAAGGCATCTGAGATTGATGCGGTGCGTGACGCTTTGACAGAGCGCTTTGCCGCGGACCCGCCAGCGAGTTCTTTCCTTGTCTGCCCGGCATGCCGACAGCCGCTCCGCGAGGTCGCGTATGAACAGACCACGGCGCTTCAATGTGATTTCTGCGGTGGTCTGCTTGTTGACAACAGCAGGATAGTGAGGATAATTGCCAGAAGAGCTGTTCCATGCACGGAAAGGGTACAGGCCCTTGCCCGTGCAGTGCTTGCGGATAATCAGAGGGCAGCTACAATGAGGCAACTGAAAAAAGCAGGCAGAAGATCCATGGCGGGTTATACCTGTTCAAAATGCAGCAATACCATGTTCAGGACCTTCTATAGCGGCGCCTACCTGATAGAGATCGACCGTTGTAACATCTGCGGTTTCACCTGGTTTGATGCTGATGAACTTGAGATGCTCCAATGTCTGATAGAAAATAAGATTACGAGCAGGATAGGGACCATCTGAATGCAGATGATCTTGTGACGAGTGGATAATTCAATTATCCCATCTCGCCTCCTGGTACATTTTTTCGAGTCCCCTGAAAATAATAATCCTTGACTCTATGATGATTTTATGTAATAAATAGAAACAATTTTCATTTGCAAAAGGAAGACATGGAACTGTATTTTCATTCATTACTGAAGGGTCTTAACCTCAAGACCACTCCGAGACGGATTGCACTTCTTGAAATCCTCGATGACGAACAGGGTTACCTGAGTCCTGAGGACGTTTGGATGAGAATGAAGAGAAAATTCAGAAGCCTGGGTCTTCCAACGGTCTACCGGAATCTTGAGGAACTGCATGAGGGCAATATTATTTCAAGAGTGATCCATCCTGACCGGAAGCTCTATTATTATTTCTGTAGAAACGAGGAGCACCATCATCATTTTGTTTGCGTCTCCTGTAGAAGGGTGGAGGATTTGAATTTCTGTGCCGGCAGGGAGATGGAAAAACTTGTTGTTGAAGGGATAAGGGGCAGGGTACTTTCGCATATCCTACAGATAAACGGTCTCTGCAGCGAGTGTGTTTTGAAAGAAGGTGCAGTCAGTGATGAATAACAGGAAAAATTATATTCTGATCATGGCGCTGCTCACCTGCCTTGCTTTTTCCTGTTCGCCGTCAAAGGAAGGAAAGACAGGGAATGGACAGGGGAGGCTTAAGGTTATTGCCAGCCTTTACCCTCTGTATGAGTTCGCAAGAAATATCTCAGGCGGGCAGGCTGATGTTGCGCTTCTTCTGCCTCCAGGCATTGAGCCTCATAGTTTTGAACCGAGGCCGACTGATATTGTTAACCTCGGCAGTGCTGACATTTTTATATATACGAATAAGTTCATGGAGCCATGGGCAGAGGATATTCTGAGAGGCGCGGGCAACAGCAGGCTTATTGTGGTTGACGCCGGCAAAGGGATAGACTTCATAGGCGCGCTCGAAGATGAAGAGGGCCGGCGCGGGCTGCACAAGCATCATGATCAGGAAGGATTTGCAGCTGCTGATCCGCATATCTGGCTTGACTTCGACAATGCCCAGAAGATAGTCGATACGCTCGCAGAGGCATTTATTGCCGGAGACCCGGCTAAAAGGGACGTATATTTACAGAACGCGGAAATATACAAGCTTCAACTCAGGTCTCTGGACAAAAGATACAGGGAAAATCTTGCCGGATGCAAAAAGAGGATATTTATAAATGGCGGCCATTTTACATTCGGCTATCTTGCTGCTCGCTATGGACTGAAATATATTGCGGCGTATGGTTATTCACCTGACGCTGAGCCTGCTGCAAGGGACCTTGCAGACTTAAGCAGACTTCTGAGAAAAAACGGACTTAAGCATCTGTTTTACGAGGAACTCATGACCCCGAGGATAGCCCAAACCATAGCAGAAGAGACAGGCGCAGAGCTTCTGAAGCTCCATGGCGCCCATAATATATCACGTGAAGAGCTGGCTGCCGGGGTCACTTTTATTGATTTAATGGAAGATAACCTCGAACAACTTATAACAGGGCTTCAATGCCGGTAAAGGTTGTTAAAGCCGAGGATCTCTGTGTTGATTATCACTCAGTCAGGGTGTTGTCTGATGTGAGTTTCACTGTACAGGAAGGTGACTATATTGGTCTTGTCGGACCGAACGGGTCAGGTAAATCCACGCTGATAAGGTGTATGCTCGGGCTGGCAAGGCCGTCAAGGGGTACCATTTCTTTTTTCGGCTCAGAGCCGTCTGCCATGCGCCTGAGGGAAACAGTAGGATATCTTCCACAGAGAATGGATTTTTTTAATCCGAGATTTCCTTCCACAGTGGCCGAGGTTGTTTCCCAGGGCCTGATATCAACCAGAAGGGCCGGCGGAAGCGCTGGCAGAGAACGCATAGACAGGGCTCTTGAGATGCTCGATATTCATGAGATAGGGAGCAGGCTTATCGGAGAACTGTCCGGGGGACAGCAGCAGAAGGTCTTTATCGCCCGGGCCCTGGTCAATGAACCTGACTTTCTCATACTGGATGAGCCGACGAGTGCTCTTGATCCTGAGACGCGTGAGAGCTTTTTTTCTCTTCTTCATGAGCTCAACGGGAAAAGGCGTGTTACGATCATTCTTGTTACGCATGACATCGGAGGTATCGGGCAGTATGCCTCAAAGATGCTCTATCTCGACAAAACCGTTATTTTTTTCGGAGGGTTCGATGAGTTCTGCGGATCTGAAAATATGTCCAGATTTTTCGGGGCTGCTTCGCAGCACATCATTTGCCATAAGCATGACTGAATGTTTCCCAAAAAAAAGAAAATGAGGTCTGGTGGAATTTTTTGAATTTCTAAGCTACGGATTTATTAAACGCGCGCTTGTCGCCGGGTCGCTTATTTCTGTTGTCTGCGCTGTGCTTGGAGTTGTCCTCGTACTCAGAAGACTATCCATGATAGGAGACGGTCTTTCCCATATGACCTTTGGAGGTGTTGCCCTTGCCCTTGCTCTTAATCTCTATCCACTTGCCGTATCAATTCCGCTTGTTGCTCTGAGCTCGCTCGGCATTCTCAGGATGACGGAAAGGGCCGGGGTATTCGGTGATGCTGCAATCGGTGTTGTTTCTTCAGTGGGCATTGCCTTCGGAGTGCTCATGGCCAGTATGTCCGGAGGGTTTAATGTTGATCTTTTCAGTTATCTCTTCGGCAATATCCTTTCCATAAGCAGAGTTGAGGTTGCCATATCCGCGATCATTTCCGCAGGAGTTCTTGCCGTGATCATCGTGTATTATGATGAGATATTTTCGATTACCTTTGATGAGGAATTTGCGAGGGCCTCAGGGGTCCCTGTTGACCGGATCAATGCACTTCTGATGGTGCTTACCGCCATAACGGTCGTGCTTACCATGAAGGTGGTAGGCATCATGCTTACCTCGGCTTTACTTATACTGCCGTCAGTGACTGCATTTCAGGTGGCGCGGGGATTCAGAAATGCAATGATAATTGCCGGTCTTTTCTCCTTGCTGGCGCTTGTTACCGGGGTCTTTGCTTCTTTTTTGCTCAATCTGCCTGCAGGAGCTGCCATAGTGATGGTAAATGCCTTTTTTCTTTTGCTCTCCTTTGTGGTAAGACATTTCATGAACAGAAAACCCTGACCGGTGCAGCGAGATGATATGCACAATATAGCATGACTGCAGGCAAGAGATTTTCTGCGCTGTATTTCAGGGATTTCAGACTTTTCCTGACAGGGCAGCTTATATCCCTGTCAGGGACCTGGATGCAGTCGGTTGCACAGGGGTGGCTCGTCTATAGTTTGACGAAATCACCTCTTTATCTTGGAATCGTCGCGGCTGCAAATTCCCTGCCAATCCTTCTTTTTTCTCTTATAGGAGGCGTCATCGCAGACAGATATCCGAAGCGGAACCTCCTGCTCTGCACCCAGGCTCTTTCGATCCTGCCTGCAGCAGCGCTGGGTTTCCTAACAAGCACGGGTAGCGCAACCGTGTGGCATGTAGCCGCGCTCGCGGCCTTTCTCGGAACTATTAACGCTCTGGATATACCTGTCCGTCAGTCATTTCTTGCCGAGATGGTCGGAAAAGGACATATTGTGAATGCTATTGCCCTCAATTCGGCAGTTTTTAACGGTGCGAGAATAATAGGGCCTGTCATCGCAGGACTTGCAATAGCTTATCTGGGCATACCAGCGTGCTTCTATATTAATGCCCTGAGTTTTGTGGCCGTGATCCTGGCTCTCTTTAAGATTGAGGCCCGGGGCGAGATAAGAGGTGGGTCTGAAGGGATTTTGCGTGATTTTACCAAGGGCCTTCGTTTCGTTCTGGACCAGCGTGACATCAGAGACGTATTTATGCTTATTGCGGTATTCAGCATTGTCGGGCTGCCAT
>JAGVHR010000153.1 GCA_020056455.1 Thermodesulfovibrionales bacterium | reverse complement strand
CAAGGAAAGGGAAAAGATACTAAAGGCTTATCATTACAGACCCGAGGCCTTTTCGCAATTACTTCTTCAGTGCAGACAGAATTTCCCTAACAACTCAGAAGTTAATTTAATATGGGGGGAGGGCGTCTCATCGTTGAACGGGGTGAAGACAACCGAAGATCAGATATTGCCTTTTAAGGCCAGATCGCCCTTTACTGTCAGATTCAGCTGCGAGAGGGAGAACCCGAAGGCAAACTGCATCCCTATACTTCCCATGCATCTAAATTTCTCTGCTCCTGTGCCCTGGGATATTGCAGGGCATATTGTCTTAAAAGGCCAGGGCAAAGTCTATAAACCGTCAAAGTCTTCGCGCCATAGTTATGAAAGTGACGAAGAAGAAGGCGAGGGCGAGTCGCCGCTCGATGAGAATTATGTCTACAGCCTGAGCTTCATCGGCCCCTTCCCTGAGAACGCTTTATTCTCGATTGAAATTCCCAAAGACATAAAAGACGACGCAGGAAGAAGTCTTTCAAATATAGATAAATACCCTCTTGCCGTGAGGACGGATTCATATCCTCCGCTTGCGAAGTTCGCGGCGAACTTCGGGATTATCGAATTAAAAGGTGACGCTGCCCTGCCTGTGACCCTCAGGAATCTTGAGCCTGAAGTCAAGACAAGAATGCTGAAGGCTGATGAAAAGAAAAAAGGGATTATTGATAAGTCCAGGGAGACCCTTCTCGAAAAGGCGATAAAGGCGGGCGAATCAGTCAGCTCAATCCTGCCTGATTCAATGAAAGAAAAGGGCGCTGAATTCGTGGAAGGATTAAAGGGAAGGCTTACGAATCTGCGGATGGACAACGAGAAAAGGATCATCGAATGGTATCAAAAAGTTCACCGGGCAGAGCGTGAGCACAGTCTGCTCAAGAGCGAAAATAACGCAAAGGAATTTTCAGTTCCAAAACCCGGCGGGTCAAAGGCCTTTGAAGTAGTGGGCATACCGTTGAAAGAGCCGGGCTTTTATATTGTCGAGATGGAAAGCAGGATACTCGGCGCATCTCTGCTCGAGGCGCAGAAGCCCATGTATGTTCATACAGCGGCGCTCGTAACAAATCTTTCAGCACATTTTAAATGGGGAAGGGAATCATCACTTGTGTGGGTAACCACGCTCGACAAGTCCGAGCCTGTAAAAGACTCGACTGTCTCGATAACTGATTGCAGCGGGAAATTGATATGGAAGGGAAAGACAAATGAAAACGGCATAGCGAGAATAAAAACTCAACTGCCTTCCGATAGAGATCTTCCTCATTGTGATTTTACGAACGGACTCTTTGTCTTTGCAAGGACCTCTGATGACATGACATTCACGCATTCAAGATGGGACGACGGAATAGAGCCGTGGAGATATAACCTTCCTCAGTCCTCATATAACGGCCCTGTTACAGCGCACTCGATATTCGACAGAAGCCTATTGCGTGCAGGCGAAACAATTCACATGAAACACATCGTGAGAAAGCATACAATGGCGGGTTTTGCGCTTATCGACAAGAAAAAGACGCCTGATACGGTTTTAATACAACATCAGGGAAGCGAACAGAGATATGAATTTCCTCTGATTTGGGATTCGAAAGGCATTTCAGAGACTGTATGGAAGATACCTCAGGATGCAAAACTCGGTTTTTATGAAGTGTCATTTCTGAATAAAGAATCAGATAGGCCGAAAATAAGGAAGGCGGTCGGAGGAAATGAAGAAGGCGATGAAGAATACTTCGGAAGAGGGGGGATAACATCCGGTTTTTTCAGGGTGGAGGAATTCAGAACGCCTTTAATGAAGGCTGTTATACAGCCTCCCAAAGACCCTCTGATTAATCCAACAGAGGTTGAAGTGGATCTTCATGTCGCTTATCTCTCAGGCGGAGGTGCAGGCCTTGCAGACGTCAAGTTAAGGAGTCGGGTTCAGCCGAAATACATATATTTTGATGATTACGATAATTTCAGAATAGCAAATGGAGGGGTTAAAGAGGGAATTATAAAAAGGTCTTCATATGAAGAGGATGAAGAAGGGCTGCGCGCCGAAAAAAAACCTAAAATTCTGAGCAGCAGCTTAACTCTCGACAAGACAGGCAGTCTAAGGACGAAGATAAATGATATGCCTGCGTTGTCTTCTCCCGGTGAATTGCTCGCAGAACTCGAATTCAGAGATCCAAACGGCGAGACGCAGACAGTAGCGCAAAAAATATCCTTATGGTCATCCGGACTTCTTGCGGGGCTCAAGCCGGACTCTTGGTCATCTTCAAAGGATTCCTTTAAATTTCATGCAATTATTCTCGATATCTCTGGAAGACCTGTCCCTGGCAGGACAGTAAAAGTTGAACTCTTCCAAAGGAAACATTATTCGCATAGAAAAAGGCTTGTGGGAGGTTTTTATTCATATGAACATGTATCAGAGACAAAGCGCATATCGTCTTTATGCGAGGGCAAGTCCGATGCAAAGGGGCTTTTGATATGCGATGTTAAGTCTCCTGTTTCAGGCAATGTAATCCTTCAGGCAAGCGTGACCGATGATGAGGGCAATGTCTCGCTTGCGCATCATGACGTTTGGATCGCAGGCAAAGGCGAATGGTGGTTTGATGTTCATGACAGCGACAGGATCGATCTCCTGCCTGAGAAAAAGAGATACGAGCCTGGAGAGACCGCAAAGTTTCAGGTGAGGATGCCGTTTAGAAAGGCAACCGCCTTAATAACAGTCGAAAGAGAGGGCATAAGCGAGATCTTTGTCAGAAAACTCTCAGGCAAAGAACCGGTTATCGAAATACCTGTGAAAGGCAATTATGCTCCGAATATATTCGTATCAGCGCTTGTTGTGCGCGGCAGGGCAGCAGACCTCCAGCCGACTGCAATGATCGATCTCGGCAAGCCCGCATATAAGCTTGGGATTGCAGAGATTAACGTCGGATGGAAGGCGCATGAACTCAAAGTAAAAGTATCTTCCGACAAAGCTGCATATAAAGTCAGGGAAAAAGCAAAGATAAAAATATCCGTTAAGCAGGCAAATGGGAATCCTCCTCCAAAAGGGAGCGAGGTCTCGGTTGCTGCCGTTGACGAAGGACTGCTCGAACTAATGCCGAATAAAAGCTGGAACCTCCTCGAATCGATGATGGGTAGAAGGGGATATGAGGTAAGCACATCTACGGCGCAGATGCAGGTTGTAGGCAAAAGACATTATGGACTTAAGGCGCTGCCTTATGGCGGGGGAGGCGGAAAGCAGCCTACGAGAGAACTATTTGATACGCTCCTGCGCTGGAAGAGCAGGGTTGCTCTGAATGAAAAAGGAGAGGCGTATGTCGAGATACCTCTTAATGATTCCATAACAAGCTTCAGGATCGCGGCAGTTGCAAGCGGCGGAAGGGGGCTCTTCGGCACAGGACATACAAGCCTCAGGACCACTCAGGATTTAATGATACTTTCAGGGCTTCCTCGCCTTGTTCGGGAAGGTGATAAGTTCAGCGCCGGTTTTACAATACGCAATACGTCAAAACGCAGTATGGATCTGGAGATTACGGCGTCGGCAGGCAATATCGGCAGAGAGCTCGATGTTGTCAACGAATCCATTCCCGAAGGTGAGGCAAAGGATATAAGCTGGGATATTATTGTGCCGAGAGGTCTTGAGAATCTTTTGTGGGAAGTAAATGCAAGGGAAAAAAACGGAGAGGCCGCTGACCGACTCAAGGTAAAACAAAAGGTTGCAGAGGCAGTTCCTGTAAGAATATTTCAGGCAACTTTAACTCAAATCGATAACAGCTTCGATATGGAGATTGAGAAACCTGCCGATTCAGTTTCAGGAAAAGGCGGAGTCAATCTCTCATTCAGGCAAAAGCTCTCTAACGGCTTGGGCGGGGTGATATGGTTTATGTCGCGCTATCCGTATTCGTGCATGGAACAGAAGGTCTCAAAAGCTGTTGCATTGAGGGATGAAGCCCTGTGGAAAAAAGTAATCTCGGAGCTGCCGTCTCACCTCGATTCAGACGGACTTGTAAAATATTTTCCTCTTATGACGCAGGGCAGCGACGCCCTGGCCTCTTATATCCTTTCCATATCGAATGAAGCGGGATGGACGCTTCCCGCTTATATCAAAGACAGGATGGAAGAAGGCCTGAAGGGTTTTATCGAGGGAAGGGTGATAAGATATTCATCCCTGCCTACTGCCGATCTTTCCATACGGAAAGTGGCTGCGATGGAGGCTTTATCGAGAAGCGGCAAGGCAGAGCCTAAGCTCCTTGCATCGATAAATATCGAGCCGAATCTTTGGCCTACATCCGCAGTTATAGATTGGACAAATGTGCTTTTGAGAATTAAGGAAATTTCCGGACGGGAGAAGAAACTCAGGGAAGCAGAGCAGATAATAAGGTCAAGGCTCAATTTTCAGGGGACGACAATGGGCTTTTCAACAGAAGCAAGCGATAACCTCTGGTGGCTGATGGTCTCTGCTGATGTTAATTCCGTAAAGAGCATACTTACGTTTCTTAATTTCGAAAACTGGAATCAGGACATGCCGAGGCTTGTGAGAGGCGCGTTGGGACGGCAGTATAAAGGACGCTGGTCTTTGACTACCGCTAACGCCTGGGGCGTGCTTGCTATGGAAAAGTTCTCGAACAAGTTCGAAGCAGCGCCTGTGACCGGCACAACATCCGCAATGCTGAATGAAAAAGCAAAAGCCCTCGATTGGAGCAAACCCGAAGAAAAAAGAGACATCATGCTCGGATGGCCTAAAGGGAAAGAGATATTGAATATTACGCATAAGGGGACAGGGAAACCATGGATGACTATTCAAAGCCTTGCGGCAATTCCTTTGAAAGAGCCGTTTTCGAGCGGATACAGGATTAAAAAGACTTTGATCCCGATAGAGCAAAAAGAAAAGGGAAAATGGAGCAAGGGAGATGTTGTAAGGGTGCTGCTTGAAATCGAAGCTCAGGCTGACATGACCTGGGTTGTTGTCAATGACCCAGTGCCTGCCGGTTCGAGCATACTCGGCACAGGGCTCGGCAGGGATTCGCAGCTTCTTGTAACGGGCGAGAAAAAGGAAGGATGGGTCTTTCCCGCATTCGAGGAGCGGTCATTCGAGTCTTTTAGGGCTTATTATGAGTTTGTGCCGAAAGGGAAGTGGACCGTGGAATATACCATCAGGCTCAACAACAGCGGCACATTCCTTCTTCCGCCTACGAGAACAGAGGCCTTGTATTCGCCTGAAATGCTCGGCGAAATGCCTAACAGGAAAATAGAGGTCGGGGAGTGAAAGTCGTATCTGTTTTGTTCAATTTGGCAATTTCACTTGTCATTGCATCCCTATCCTGTGCAATGCCCTCATTTCATGAAGTAAAAGATTCATATAAAAAATCCGATGCAATATTGCTCGACAGGCACGGCAAGGTCCTTCATGAATTAAGGGTTGACCCGAAGGGGCGAAGGCTTGCCTGGACCAGACTTAAATCCGTTTCTCCGGCCTTAATAAAGGCGATCATACATTCAGAGGACAAAAGATTCTATGAGCATAACGGAGTTGACTGGAAGGCTGCCGGCTCTGCGTTTCTGAAAAACCTTTTCTCAGAAAATCAGAGGGGAGCGAGTACCATCTCTATGCAGATTGCTGCGATTCTGGACAAAAATTTAAGGTCAAAAAACTCGAGAAGATCTTTCAGGCAGAAGTGGAACCAGATAAACGCGGCAAAGGAGCTTGAAAAATTATGGATAAAAGAAGAAATAATCGAGGCGTATCTTAATCTGATAACATTCCGGGGCGAACTACAGGGAATATCTTCAGCATCGAGAGGCCTCTTCGATAAAGAGCCCGGCGGTCTTAATGAAGAAGAGTCGCTTATCCTTGCCGCCTTAATACGCGCGCCTAATGCTTCAATCGAGGATATTGCAAAGAGGGCGTGCGTGCTCTCTTCTTCCCTCGATTCCGGGATAAGATGCGACGATATAATCAGTTCAGCAAAAAAAAATCTGACTAAAACTTATTCAGTAAGGCAGGCGGCCGCTCTTGCGCCTCATGCCGCTCACATACTGCTAAAGAACAAAAAAAAATCCGTTGTATCAACTCTCGATATGGATCTCCAGCGTTTTGTTTCGGAGACGCTGAATCATCATCTTATCTCCGTTAAAAGACAAAACGTCAATAACGGCGCAGCGCTTGTCGTTGAAAATAAGACAGGGGACATACTTGCATATGTCGCAAACAGCGGATTGCCTGAGAATTCAAGGCATGTTGACGGAATCATCGCGAAAAGACAGGCAGGCTCAACCTTAAAACCTTTTCTGTATGCAGTCGCATTTGAAAAAAAACTTTTGACAGCCGCCTCCATTCTAAGCGATTCCCCTCTTGACGTCCCGACTGAATTCGGCATTTATAAGCCTGAAAATTATGAAAAGAATTTCAGAGGAAAAGTAACTGCGCGAACTGCGCTTGGTTCCTCCCTGAATATTCCGGCCGTCAGAACCCTTGATCTTATAGGAGTTGACGCCTTTGTCCACAAGCTCGTTTTTTTAGGCTTTGGCCGGCTTAAGGAAGAAAATTTTTACGGACTTTCTGTTGCTCTCGGCTCTGCCGACGTCAGCCTGTATGAACTTGTTAATGCATACAGGTCGCTCGCAAACAATGGTGTGTCAGGCTCGCTCAGAATGAGTTTCAATGAAAAAAATAATTTTGATAAGCAGGTTATAACAGGAGAGGCGGCTTTTATCATCTCAGATATACTTTCGGACAGGGAAGCGAGGAGCGCGACATTCGATCTTGAGAACCCTTTATCTACGAGATTCCGGACAGCGGTAAAGACAGGAACAAGCAAGGATATGAGGGACAATTGGTGCGTCGGATATTCCGATAAATACACTGTCGGCGTTTGGGTCGGCAATTTTACCGGCGAGCCTATGTGGAATGTGTCGGGGATAACCGGCGCAGCGCCTGTATGGCTTGACACAATGAACTATCTTCATAAAACCGGCTCAGGAGAAAAGATCAGGCCGCCGGATGGGCTTGTTGCAAAGAAAATAAGGTTTGAAGATAAAATCGAACCTGAGAGAACCGAATGGTTTATAAAAGGCACTGAGCCTGCTGATATAACGGCAGGGGATAGGGTTTATTCTTTAAGAAGTTCAATGCCCGGCGCAAAGATTATCTATCCTGCGGAGGGCACTGTGATAGCCCTTGATCCGGATATTCCGGAAGAACAGCAGCTTGTTATTTTTGAATCGGAAAACAGCGGCATTGCAGTAAAATGGGTCTTGAATAATAAACCTCTGGACAGTGAAACAAATATTGTCTCATGGAAACCTCAAGCCGGATCGTATAAAATATCGATAGTCGATATGAATAACAAGATGATTGATTCGGTAAAATTTCAAGTTAGGGGGAATTAGTGTCAAAGACAAAAATATTTTATCAGCGTAAACGCCGGGCATAATACTGAAGGAAACTTCCGAGCAGATGTGCCGTCTCCTGCAACAAAAGACACGGCAGGCACGGATATCTCTTTAAGAACCGATACAAGTCGATCGTATGCGAAGAAGACAATTATCTGCTTGAGCCGGACCATAGGAGCTTCGGGGAAAATGAAAAAAATTCTCATAGCGATAGTTATTGGAAGTTTGCTGTATCCCGGCGGCAATGCTCTCGAAGCATTACCAGTGACCTGCAGCGCGCAAAAAATTATCGAGATCCTGGCTCCGGCAAGTTCAGCTGTTTCAACTGTAAATGTGGACTGTCATCTGAATTTAAAGAGCAGTCATATAGTCACAAAAAGAATGATTTTTGAAGGTGCAGCCTCCAGCGGTGTTAATGTTGACTGTAATTACGCGAGACTTAACGGCGGCGAGGGAGCTGTTAATTATAATAAGGATATGATAGAAGTCAGGTCCGGAAAGTTCATGGACGCTGAGACCGGAACGTGGAAATGGGAAAGGCCTGAAAACATTACCATAAAGAAGTGCGATATCACCGGTTCTGTTCGCGTTTGGGGTGTGGCAATAAATGGGCAGGGCGTTGATCTCAGGGATTCGTCAAGATTGTCAGGACACGTCGTGAGGGCCAGGAAGAACGCTCCGGCAAAAATAATTCTTGATAATGTCACAATTACCGGCGTGGGCAGAATCCCTCTGTATTTATCTCCAGGAGTGACTTATTCCGGGATTGTCAATTCTGAAATAAAAGGGAGATCTGTCAGCGCAGCGATTTATTTCGACGCAGAATCTTATGGCAATATCGTAAAAAACAACTACATTCATGCAGCTACACGCAGAGAAGTAATCGCTATAGACGGCTCAGGATTTAATGAAATAGACAATAATATATTTGCCGGGTTAAATAATGGGGGCATTTACCTGTATAGAAATTGCGGCGAAGGAGGGACTATCAGGCACTCAACCCCTGAAGGCAACACGATTGCAGATAATGTTTTTTATTACAAAAGGTATGCAGGTGACAAACCCGCTGTGTACCTGGGCGCCCGAAACGGAAAGTCATCTTACTGCGATGCAGACAGCGGCTACCCTTTCGGCAGCAGTGCAAGCGACATGGATTACGCAAAGTATAACACTGTAAAACGAAACAGGATTTACGAAAGAACAGTCAGCGACATGATCAGGACCGGGAATCCGGCTGTAAATTCGCCGAATTACGTCAGCGATAATCTGACGGTTCAGTAGACAGGGACAAATTTCGGAGGTGATTGACAGCGCCTCCGCCGGCATCTGCCGGTTGTCCCTATTTCTGTGCCTTCAAGCTTTGCAGGTAACGGATTACTTCTTTTCCTCCATCTTGGCCTTGAGGAGGTCTCCAAGCGTTCCGAAGCTGCCTGAGGAACTTACACCCTGCCTGGACTCGGTAATATATTCTTCATATTCCTTCTTTACCGCGATATCCATAGCTGCCTTCCGGCTGAGTTTTACCTTCTTGCTTTCCCTGTCAACCTCAAGGACAGCGACCTTCATATCAGAGCCCTCAGGGAACATCTTTTTGTGATCAGAGCCCTGGGCTGTTGCCATTTCGCTGTTTGGTACAAGGCCGGTGAGGCCGCTGCTGAGTTTTACAAAGACACCGAACTGCATGACCCTCTCAACTTTGCCTTCAAGGATATCGCCTGCTTCAGGAAGGACGATCTTTTCAGGCTCAACCCTGGAGTTTATCGAAAGCGATATCTTCCTGCTCTCGGTATCAACTGACAGCACATATGCGTCTATGGCCTGGCCGGTTTCAACGATTTCTCTTGGATGATTGATCCTTCGTCCGGCGCCGAGATTGGATATATGGATGAGTCCGTCGATACCAGGCTCAAGATTGACAAATGCTCCGAAGGGCGCGAGACGAACAATCTTTCCGGTGACGAGGCTTCCTTCAGGATATTTGCCTTTAATTGTAGTCCACGGGTCCGGTTCCATGGCCTTGAGACTGAGGCTGAGTTTGTTGTTGTCCCAATCAATGGAGAGTATTTTCACTTTTACCTGCTGGCCTGCGGTCAGGATATCGGAAGGCCGCTCGGTCCTTACCCAGGAAAGTTCACTGGCAGGAATCAGACCATCGACACCGCCAAGATCGACAAAGGCACCGAAGTTCATGACTGAGCGGACAGTACCGGTGACATCCATACCGACCTGAAGGGCCTCCTTCAACTGCAGCACCTTCTCGGCTTTTTCCTTTTCGAGGATTGCGCGGCGGGAGAGGATGATGTTTTTTCCATAATCTTCGAACTCAAGGACCTTAAACGCGAAAGAGCTGCCGAGGTAAACGCCGCCCTCCCGACCGCCCTTGAGATCTATCTGGGAAAAAGGGCAGAAGCAACGTACATCTCCTGCAAGCACTTCGAACCCGCCTTTTATTTCACGTTTGATCTCTCCCTGCACAGGCAGGCCGGCCTCGAAGGCATCACGTATATTTCTGAGGCTTACCGCTGAATAGCCGTGAACAAGGGTTGTGAACTTTCTGATCCCGTTATCAACAGAGACAAAGAAGGCATCGAACTCATCCCCCGTCTTTACCTGTAAATTGCCGTCTTTGTCTCTGAACTCGGCTGTATTGACTGCTCCTTCACTTTTATCTCCGAGATCGATGAAGGCGATATCTCCTGATATGCCGACGACCCTGGTCTTTATCCGCTGGCCCGGTGTGAATCTAACTGCCTTTCTGCTGCTCTTTTCGAGCAGTTCGGCGAAACTCTCTTCCCTTGGAGCATCATTCTGCTCAACAGGAGCATTCATTGAAGTGTTTTCTGCGGATTCTGAATTCATGTGTTCATAACCTCTCAATATGATTTTGGATATATACCCGAACTGTATCTCATAGGATTTATGAACAGCATGGCGGGTAATCTAAAACATTCTGTTAATTTTATAGGATTTAGCTGCTGAGAGTCAAACAGGATGAAGTCTCATGCTTGACAGACTTGTAAAAAGTCGAAAATGAGACGGGTTTGTAAAAAGCTCCGGAGGCAAGGCGCGCAAGAAATGAGGAATGAGGCGTACTGTTGGGTACGTCGCAGTGACGAGTTTTGAAGCGCAACGCAGCATACGGACTTTTTACGAACCCGTCATACTTCAAAGGCATCCTGGATGTATTCAAGAACCGGCTTTCCGTTTTTCATCGAGACACTGATGACATCGAATCTGGCAGGCACTTCCTTTCCGAATTTTCTCATATAGCTTAGTGCCACCTTTCTGATCTTTTCTCTTTTTTTGAGGGTAACTGCCTCGAAAGGCGCGCCGTAACCGTCTCCTGTACGTGCCTTGACTTCAATGAAGACGACAATATCTCCATCCTTTGCAATTATGTCGATTTCACCGAAAGGAGTTCGGTAATTCTTTCGAAGAATATTGAGTCCCCTTTTGAGACAGAGATCAGCGGCAAGGTCTTCGCCTTTTCTGCCGAGATTGATTTCAGACTTGTTCATCGCGCTCAAGCCTGCGAAGCAGGGTTGGAATGCTTTCTATGTCTTTGATGTCCTTTTGGCAAAGTATTTTCAAAATTTCCCGGAAAGCGGAGAACTCCTCCCAGTGGCCGTGAAGATTGCCTGATAGAGATTTGAAGAGGCTTTCCCCTTTTGAGTCCCAGTCCAAAAGAAGAACTACCCTGGAAAACTTCTCTGCAATCTCCTCAGAAAAATCATACAACCTTTTGCCGCTGTGAAGGGAGATGATGATGCCTGCAAGTCCGAGTTTTTTAAGGGCCTGAGCGTCCTTCTTCCCTTCAACTATGACAGGGAAGCGCTTATTTACTTCACCCAGGGCCTCGATGACCTCTCTGAGTCTCTCTGCCCGTTCAGTGTCCTCACGTGTCGGGACCCTATCATAATGTCTGCTTTTCACCGTTTCATTTTTGATTTTTTTCGAGTTTGTCCCGTGCAATGGGATCATGAGGGATATCATATTTCCCCGAAGTGATGCGGAGTTCTCCCGGGATTATCCTGCCGGGGCCGTCGCTGACGGCAATTTTCTGGACGACAATAGGCACGAAAGACGAGCTGCCGATATTAAGCAACTCTGTCTTTCCCTTGTTGTTCAGTGTAATGGACAGGCTGTAATCCATATTGGGCCGGTCTGGCGAGGCAGAGAGTATCCTCTCAATAGCAGAAGTTGTCAGCAGTGATTTCTGCCATAAAAAGGGCAAATGTTCAGGAGCAGAGAACTCCTTGTCAATCCTTTCAAGGACCTGCTCACATGCATCAATCGCTGAGGCTTTTATCAGGAGGTGAGGCCCTAATTCAGAGCGAAGGGTTGTCCAATTCTCAGGCCTTGAAAAAGGCTGCATTTTCAATCCTGTCTGCACTGCATACAGCCTTAAATGCTCAGCCTTGAAGGGCTCAAAAACATCAGCTTCAGGACAGGACAGATAAATTGTCTGCATGTCCTTATGCCTAGAATAGAACAGATCAGCGGCGAGGGTCCCTTCTGCGGTTGCAGAAATTTCTAAAAAAAACTTCTTATCTTCATAAGCAAGGCCGGCCTTGTCCACCATAAGATAGCCCTGCTTGTCCGGGGCCGTATGCCTGACGCTTAGCCGAAGGATATAATAGCCCGGCAGGTTATTGATCTCTTGCGCCGGGAAATACAGGTAAAGTTCGCTCCGGTTGTCTCTATCCTCTGAATTTTTGATTTCATCCAGCCGGACAAAGGCTGTGTCACTGACTGTGACCTTGTCTGTAACCTCTGAAATTATGCGCTGTCCGCTGACGCAACCCCAGGCTTCCTCAGTGAAAACCATAAAAGCTTTATGTGGCTGGATGTCCATGTGTCTGACGGCAAAGGTTTTATCGCATGAGAAGGTCAGGCAAAGCGTTAGAGCCCCTAAAAATAAACAGAGGTATCTCCAGCTTTTCATCGTATTTTATTTCAGGACTCCGGATATACATCCGGAGTCCTGAAGGCATCCTGAAGACTAATGGGCCAGTCCCGGCATTGGTCCGGATTGCGGTTCTATGGACATATCCGCAGTCTTATTGATTGTTATGGAGCCTGTTTCGCCGTTACAAGGCGCGGACAGGTTGACCCAGGAGCCGTTGATTACTGCACAGGCGTCATCCACTGTCCCTGAAATCTTCCAGTCGCAGCAAGAGGTCGTATTGGGGGAGCCGGACATGGTCCACTGAATGTCAGTAGCGCCATGAGTGCCATTGACATTCCAACTGGTGCAGTAGGGAGAGGTTATCCATCCGGTGACAATTGCAGGTCCCTGGTTGAGGTAATATTCATTTCCGTAGCTGTCAAGCCACTGGCCGCCGAAGCAGGCGTTATTGACTGTTATCGTATAGGTGCCGCCGGTAGAGGTTCCGATTACAATCACAGCTATTTTGTCCCACTGCCCCGCAGTAAGGCTCTTGTTATAAATATAGTCAGGAGTTGTGATTGCGGCCCTTGACATTACGGTGTTGTTCTTGATCCCCAGGATATAATACCTGAAGGTTCCGGCATCCTCTCCATCGAGTTCTATTTTGATTTTGGTCAGCGCCGGGGCCAGATTGAGTTCATAATAATCAGTTCCGTAAGGCTTGACCCAGGAATTTTTGCCCCACTGGGTGTCTTGTGCAATATTAGTAGTCATCCTTGGCACATGGCTCAGGGGGCCATACGTGATCCCGCAGCTTGTCGCAGTTATTTCATCCTCAACGTATTCAAAATTTCCCGGATTGGATGCGTCTTTGACGTAGTTGGCCTGTGCCCACTGTCCTGCATACTCGTCAAAGGTCAGCCCCATTTTATTGCTGACAACAGTATTGACAGCAGCTTTGGCGTCGCTGCCGTTTGTCGAGTATGTTGCCCATATATCCCTGAGGGCTGACCAGCCGGCCCTTTTCTGGAGGTAGACCCAAAAATGGGCTGCATCATAGCTGCGTTCTGTGATGAGGTCCCTGTCAGGGACATCGAGCCCTGAGATCATTCTTGTCATATAGTCCCTTATTGCTCCATTGGTGAATTTCTGGGACCAGGCTGCTGTTCCTTCGACAATCCACTTCATGTTTGCCGTGCCGCTGACATAGCCGTATGCGTATTGCACACGGTGAAAAAGTTCATGCGCAGATGTGGTTTTTCTCTTGCAAAAATTCCTCACTGTCAGCCTGCTGTTCAGGTTTATATGGTCCCATGCTGAAGACGTTTCTCCATAAAGGCCTGGTCCGAGATCAAAAACCTTCACGTCGACCATCTTATCGGAACCTGCCAGATAGTGCTTCGGCTCCTTGAAATTGGCGGCATAACTGTCCCAGGAGGCGTTTATGGATACCGCTGCAGCTTCAATCTGGGCAAGAGTAACGTTGTTTTTCGGATCAGGGTCATTGTCTGTATAGAAGAACTTGAAATGACCGCTTGTATATGTCTTGGGAAGCGCCGGCTCTGCTGCGGCAACTATTGAATCAACTGTGTATCTGGTTGACTGATAAATGGCCGGGTTTCCAAGGGCCGCAAAAAGTACGCCGATTTCATACTCCCGCGAATCAACATCCGTATTGTCAATGAGTTGCTTACTGCCAACAGGAGGGAAGAGCTTTTTTGCAAGCCCGATAATGGCATCGTCCCGCCTGGGAACATCCGCATTGCTTCCAAAGGCATACTCAAATTCATCATTTGACAGTATTTCAATGGTTATGCCGCCTGCCTTCAGAAATTCAAAGGTATAAGCAGTCGCTGCCATTGGTATGCTCATTACTATCAGCGCTATCAATACTGCCTGCAAAAGGTTCCCTTTCCGTATCATTGTAAGCCTCCTTCATTTGGGGATTAATATACTCAAATGATAACATAATGCGCGGCTGTCGTGCAGAGTTCTTCCTGAAGAAAAGCGGTGAGGCCCCCGACTTTTTATGAAGTCTTCAATCATGGTATAATTCCCCCCATGGCAAACGAAACTAACAAGATTATCTACTCAATGGTGGGAGTGAGCAAGTTCCACAACAAAAAGCAGGTGCTGAAAGACATCTACCTTTCCTATTTTTACGGAGCAAAGATCGGTGTACTCGGCCTCAACGGCTCAGGCAAGAGCTCGCTGCTGAGAATCCTTGCCGGTGTTGACAGGGATTTTGTGGGCGAGACAGTTATTTCACCCGGACATACGGTAGGGTTTCTTGAACAGGAACCGGTCCTTGACGATACGATGACAGTGCGCGGGATTGTTGAGCAGGGCGTACAGGAGATCGTTGACCTTGTACATGAATATAACGGGATCAATGAGAAATTCAGCGAGCCCATGTCCGACGATGAGATGAACAAGCTGATTGAGAGACAGGGGGCAGTGCAGGAAAAACTGGATGCCATGGATGCCTGGGACCTTGACAGCAGGCTTGAGATGGCAATGGACGCTCTCAGGTGCCCTTCAGGTGATACGCCTATAAAGGTCCTTTCTGGTGGAGAGCGCCGCCGTGTGGCCCTTTGCAGGCTTCTGCTCCAGAAGCCCGACATCCTGCTTCTGGATGAGCCGACGAACCATCTGGACGCTGAATCAGTGGCATGGCTCGAACATCATCTTCAGGGCTATGCAGGCACAATAATAGCCGTGACCCATGACCGGTATTTTCTTGATAATGTTGCGGGCTGGATTTTGGAACTCGACAGAGGACAGGGCATTCCATGGAAGGGTAACTATTCATCCTGGCTTGAGCAGAAGCAGAACAGGCTGAAGCAGGAGGAAAAGACAGAGACTGAACGGCAGAAAACCCTGCAACGGGAACTCGAATGGATCAGAATGTCGCCGAAAGGCAGGCATGTCAAGGCAAAGGCCCGTATCACCTCTTATGAAATGCTCCTGCAGCAGGACATGGAAAAACAGGCAAAGGAGATGGAGATATTCATTCCACCCGGACCGAGGCTTGGGAATCTCGTGATAGAAGCGGAAAATGTGACAAAGTCCTACGGTGACAATATCCTTGTCGAGGGAATGACTTTTGCTCTTCCTCCCGGCGGGATCATCGGCGTCATCGGCCCCAATGGAGCAGGAAAGACAACCTTGTTCCGCATGATTACAGGTCAGGAAATCCCTGATTCAGGCGTCATAAGAATCGGCGATACAGTCAGGATCGCCTATGTGGACCAGAGCAGGGACTGTCTTGATCCTGAAAAAAGCATCTGGGAAGCGATATCCGACGGGCAGGACACGGTCCAACTCGGCAGCAGGCAGGTCCCCTCCCGCGCTTATGTGGGAAAATTTAATTTTTCAGGTCAGGACCAGCAGAAGAAGGTCAAAGTGCTTTCCGGCGGAGAGCGCAGCCGTGTGCATCTTGCCCGCATGCTTAAGGAGGGAGGGAACGTTCTGCTGCTTGATGAGCCTACCAACGATCTTGATGTCAATACCATGAGAGCGCTTGAAGAGGCGCTTGAGAGTTTTGCCGGCTGCGCTGTTGTGATCAGTCATGACCGCTGGTTTCTTGATCGCATCGCGACCCATATCCTCGCTTTTGAAGGGGACAGCAAGGTCGTATGGTTCGACGGTAACTACTCTGAGTATGAGGCTGACAGAAAGGCAAGGTTTGGCGCTGTTGCTGACCAGCCGCACAGGATCAGGTACCGCAGCCTGACGAGGTAGCGTGGGGGCATGACGCATGTCCCTCAAACCATATCCGATATATAAACATGTCTGAGTTGCGAACTGCGCGGATCGGCTATGGCTCTGTAGTTCTTGCGGCGCTGCTATGGGCATTATCAGGCAACGCAGCAAAGGTCCTTTTTCTTCAGGGCGTCTCACCTTTTCATCTTGTTCAGCTCAGAACGACAATTGCAGCAACGTTTCTGGTGGCAGCGCTTTTTCTGTTCAGGCGCGACCTGCTGAAGATCAGCAGAAAAGATATCCCATATTTTGTCCTTCTTGGGGTTGTCCTTGCCGCAGTTCAGTTTACATATCTTTATACCATCAGCAAAATACCGGTCGCAGCCGCCATCCTGATCCAGTACCAATCGCCGGCGCTGATTGCGCTGCATGCGCACTTTGTCAGGAAGAGGAGCCTTTCCCTTTTGGCCGTCGCGGCTATTGCCGGAGCGATTGCAGGCTGCTATCTGATGGCCGGGGCTTACAATGTTAAACTATTCAGCCTGAACAGAGAAGGCATTGTGTTCGGTCTGGCGTCTGCGGCAGTCTTTGCGGTCTATACGGTGAAAAGCGAGGAAGGAATGCGTATCTATTCAGGGTGGACGCTTCTGTTATATGCGCTATTGGGGGCCGCGATAGTCTGGAATGTCTTATTGCCGCCTTTCGGGGCTTTTGTCGCAGGGTATAACATCCTGTCGTGGGGCTACATTCTGTACATCGGCATTTTCGGTACGATACTACCCTTTGGCCTTTACCATGCCGGAATAAGGGCGATTGAGGCGACACAGGCGAGTGTTACAGCAACTCTTGAACCGGTTTTCGCAGGCATCCTGGCATATGCCCTGTTCGGTGAGGTACTGGAGCCTTTGCAGCTGGCCGGCGCCTGCTTAGTGATGGCATCCATAATCCTGCTCCAGGTGAGGCATTTACGATGCAGCCTCAAGCCATTACTCAAAATGTTTAAAGGAGGTTGACCAATGGATGATGTCAGGCCAGGGAAGTACAGGCACTACAAAGGCAATATATACGAGGTCATTTGTCTGGCGCGCCATAGTGAAACAGAGGAAGAATACGTTGTTTATAAGGCCCTTTACGGAACCCATGATTATTGGATAAGGCCCAGGGCCATGTTTTCAGAAAGGGTCATTATTGCCGGCAGGCAGGTCCGGAGGTTTGTTTTAATGGATGATTGACAACAGCTCAGACAGGCCCGCAATACGCTGCCTGCTTGATAAATTGGCATTAAAGAAGGTATATTAGCAAACTAAATTTCGTACGGAGGTGGCTTATGTTGGCAGCTTTTGCTTTTGCAATGGGCCCTAACCCTCAGGCAGGTCAGGGACAGGGCGGACTGCTGGGTTTTCTTCCCCTTGTTCTTATTTTTGTCATTTTTTATTTCCTGCTCATCCGGCCACAACAGAAGAAGTCAAAGGAGCATAAGGCTATGCTCGATAACCTGAAAAAAGGGGACAAGGTCATTACTTCAGGCGGCGAGTACGGCGTGATCGAAGAGGTAAAACCCAACACGGTCATTATAAAAATTGCAGAAAACACAAGAGTCAAATTTGGCAAGGCATATATCGGCGCTGTGAGGGCTACGGAAGACGAGTAGTCCTGGGATTATTGCTGCGATATGTTCCGGCAGTAATAAAGAAATCATTTTAGTTCCAGTTCCTGGAGGCATTTAATGAAAAAAAGTATTTTCTGGAGATTTCTGTTTATCGGGTTGGCTGTTGTGGCAGCCTTTATCTTTTTCCTGCCCAATACCCCGTTATTTAAGAATATGCCGGAATGGTGGCAGAAAAATATGCCGGACAAGGGCATAGTATTGGGGCTTGACCTGCAAGGGGGGCTCCATCTGGTATTTGAGGTAGAGGCGGACAAAGCGGTTGACTCTACAGTGGAGCGGTATTCCTTCACGATAAAGGAGCTGCTTCAGAAGAAAAAACTTCAGGCTGAAGTGAAGAAAAAAGGTCTGGATATTGAAGTGACACCTGCAAGTCAGGAGATTATGAATGCTCTCAAAGAGGGTTATAACAACCTTGTTATGTCAACTTCGGGACAGATGGTTACCCTGACATTGAGCGATAAAGAAAGATCATTTATCAAGGACAACGCAGCCAACCAGGCTCTTGAAACGATCAGAAACAGGATAGACCAGTTCGGAGTTGCTGAACCGACCATACACAGGCAGGGCACGAATGAACTCGTGGTCCAGCTCCCTGGAGTTAAAGACCCCAGAAGGGCGATTGACCTCATCGGGCGCACCGCGCTTCTTGAATTCAAAATCGTCAATGATGAGTCTCCTGTCGCAGCCCAGCTGCCTTCATCCATTGTCCCTGGAGATGAGGAGAATGTTCTGGCCCAGTTTGCTGCACAGGTGCCTGATGACAGCCATATTCTTTTTGAAAAGAAGATTAACAGGGAGACCGGCGCTGTGACAAAGTTCCCTATCCTTGTCAAAAAAGATGCCATGCTGACCGGGGCGCTCCTCAGCGAGGCGAGAGTAAATCTCGATACGCAGTTCAGCACGCCTAATGTATCGATTTCCTTTAATCCGGAGGGCGCGAAAAGATTCGAGGAGGTAACCGCAACCAATGTTAAAAAGCGGCTTGCCATTATCCTTGATAATACGGTTTACTCGGCGCCTGTGATACAGGAGCGAATATCAGGCGGCAGTGCACAGATAACAGGCAACTTCGGCATGGAAGAGGCAAAGGACCTGAGCATTGTGCTTAAGGCTGGCGCTCTTCCTGCTCCACTGAAGATGCTGCAGAATGTGACTGTTGGTCCGTCTTTGGGCAGCGACTCTATCGAGGCAGGGAAAATGGCAGGCATAATCGGAACGCTCGCAGTAGCCGTCTTCATGATCATCTATTATAAATTGTCGGGAGTCATTGCGGACTTTGCGCTGCTGCTGAATATAATTCTGCTGTTTGGCGCAATGGCGTCCCTGAATGCAACACTGACACTCCCAGGCATTGCAGGCATCATCCTTGCGATCGGCATGGCTGTTGACTCAAACGTGCTGATGTTCGAGAGGATGAGAGATGAACTGCGGGCTGGGAAAACGCCGAGGTACGCAGTGGATTCAGGCTATAAAAAGGCATTCTGGACCATCTTTGACTCGCATGTAACCACCCTTATTACAGCTGCTGTTCTTTTCCAGTTCGGCACAGGTCCGATCAAGGGTTTTGCAGTTACTCTGAGTATTGGCGTTACGATCAACCTTTATACTGCGCTCGTCGGCACGAAGTCCGTATTCGATCTGATAAATGCCAGCCGGGATGTCAGAAAGTTGAGCATATAGGAGGGGCCATGCTGGAACTTATAAAAAACACCAGGATAGATTTTATGGGCAAGAGGAATATTGCCATTGCCTTTTCCGGTATTATGCTGCTGGCCGGTTTTTTTGCCATATTCCAGATTGCAATAGGCAAGGCAAACCTCGGCATAGACTTTGCCGGCGGAACATCAGTGCAGCTCAAGTTCGAAAAACCGGTAAAGGTCCATGACATCAGGCAGGCCCTTGAGAGTGGAGGTATAAAGGATTTTGACCTTCAGGAGCTTGCCGGAGACAACAAGATCCTGATCAGGGCCAAAAACATCGAGATACAGTTGGGCAAGGTATCTGAGCAGATAACCGGAGTTATCAGGGAAAAATACCCGGAAAACAGGTTTGTCGTTGATTCCACCACAGAGATCGGACCCAAGGTCGGCGGCAAGCTGCGCGCAGACGCAGGTCTGGCGATTATTGCCGCAACAATCGGTATACTTGTGTATATCGCGATACGGTTTAAGTTCAACTTTGCGGTTGGCGCAACAGTCGCTACTTTTCATGATGTAATGGCAGTCCTCGTGATATTTTTTCTTCTCGGCAAGGAGATAAACCTTATTCTCGTTACAGCGCTTCTGACCATTGCAGGTTATTCGCTTACCGACACGGTTGTTGTTTTTGACAGGATAAGGGAAAACCTGCGCGTAAGGCTTAAGGACCCGGTTGAAAGCGTGATGAACCTGAGTATAAACGAGGTGCTGTCGAGGACCCTTGTCACCTCCCTGACGGTACTTATCTCGTCGGCAGCCATGTTTTTCTTCGGCGGAGAAGTAATACATGATTTTTCCCTTGCCATGATCCTCGGCGTAGTGGTAGGCACCTATTCCTCGATCTTTGTAGCAAGTCCAATAGTGCTGCTTTGGGGTGGCAATAAACAGCTTTTGAAAAAATAGTTGCTGTCCTCATGCATAGACGCTGGTTTATAAGCAGGACAAACCCGGAATATATTTCATTTCTCTCCAGGACCGCTTCTGTTTCCCCTGTTTTTGCCCAGGTCCTGATAAGCCGTGGCCTGAAGTCATCCTCTGATATCCAGGATTTTCTGAGTCCAGGTCTCACCGGTCTTTCAGACCCTTTTGATCTTTCCGGTATAACTGAGGCCTTGGCCAGACTGAAGGCAGCGGGCAAACATGGAGAGAAAGTGCTTGTCCATGGCGATTACGATGCGGACGGCCTGACGGCAACTGCCATTATGGTAAGCGCGCTCAGCACTGCGGGGATCGATGCGGCCTACTTTATCCCTGACAGGCTCGGCCATGGTTATGGGTTCAACAGCGCAGGAGTTGAAGCCGCAGTCAAGGCAGGGGCAAGGCTTATCATTACAGTTGACTGCGGTATCGGCTCTTTTGAAGCAGTCGCCCTGGCAAGAGGCAGAGGGATTGATGTGATCATTACTGATCATCATGAGCCAATAAGAGTTGATGACCCAGGCCCTGAAAATCTCGAATCAGAGGGAATCCATAAGTTCAGTACGCCTGAGGCGATAGCGGTAATCAATCCAAAATTAAACCTTCGGAATTCAGCGTTACATATTCTCTCAGGCGCAGGCATAGCGCTTAAGTTCGCCCAGGCTATGACGCTCGATAAAGATATTTCTTTTTCAGATGATGACCTCCTGCCCCTTTTCGATCTTGCGGCCCTTGGAACTATCGCGGATGTGGTGCCCCTTACAGGGGAAAACAGGATCATCGTCAAAGAGGCCATGCTGCTTATTCATGGCGGGAGCAGGCCCGGGTTAATGGCATTAAGACAGGCTGCCGGGCTGGAGGGAAAACATTTAAAAGCCGGAACCTTGTCATATTCTCTGGTGCCGAGGATAAATGCAGCAGGCAGAATGGGAGAGGCGGGAGATGTTGTCAGGCTTTTTCTTTCCGACTCAGCACAGGAGACTGCTGACCTTGCCGCCTGGCTTGACAGACTCAACAGCGAACGGCAGAAAGTCGAGGAGGCAGTATTCCAGGCAGCTTTTTCAAAAATAGCAGGGTCTGTGCCTGACTCCGTCATAATGCTTGCAGGTCAAGGGTGGCATCCCGGTGTTCTGGGGATTGTCGCTTCAAGGGTTGCAGAATTATTCCGTCTTCCGGCTATTATCTTTTCAGTGGAAGATGGCATTGCAAAGGGATCTGCGCGGAGTATTTCGACCTTTGATATCTGTAAGGGGCTTGATGAGTGTAAAGACCTGCTCGTTGCCTTTGGCGGGCATAAACAGGCCGCAGGGGTTAAATTGAGGGAGGCCATGCTGCCTGCTTTTGAAGAAAAACTGAGGCAGATTATCCGGCGTGATGTATCATCTGATGACCTTATCCCAACGCTTCGGATCAATGCCCCTGCAAGCCTTAGTGATTTAACGCCCGGGCTGATGAGTGAATTTGAGCTTCTTGAGCCTTTTGGCTATGGAAATCCCGAGCCACTGCTGGGCGCCAGGGAGCTTGAGGTAATCGGGCCGAAAGTGGTAGGTGTTAAACACTTGAAGCTGAGGCTGAAGAAGGGACCTTTCAGCTTCGACGCCATAGGGTTTGACATGGGCGGTCTTGTTGAAGACATGGTCCGTACGACAGAGTATGATGCGGCATTTTCGCCTGCCTATAATGAATGGAACGGCAGCCGGAACATTCAACTGGTCCTGAAAGGGATCAGACCGAGCAGATGAAGCGGTAATTGCCCAGGGAGCCTTGAATCCGTGACAACATTGTATAATATCCCATGAGGGAAAAACTTTCGCTTGCAGGCCTTATCGAAAAAGTCAGCTCCTACAGCCATGATGCTGATTTCGATACCCTGAAGCGGGCGTACCACTTCTCCAGGGAGGCCCACTGCAGCCAGAAAAGGAAAGAGGGGTCCCCCTACATCAATCACCCTCTTGCTGTTGCCTATATCCTTGCTGATATGAAGATGGACGCCCTTTCAATAGCATCGGGTCTCCTTCATGACACAGTCGAGGACGCAGAAGTTACAATGGATGATATCAAGGCCATCTTCGGCAGGGAGATCGCGTTTATCGTCAAAGGTCTCACCAAACTTGCCAGGGTCGAGTTCATGACAAAGCAGGAGGCCCAGGCAGAGAATTTCAGAAAGATGCTTCTGGCCATGGCAGAGGACATACGTGTCATGCTTATAAAATTTGCCGACAGGCTTCATAATATGAGAACACTCCAGTTTCTTCCTGAAAACAAACAGCAGCGCATTGCAGCGGAAACGCTTGAAATCTATGCGCCGATTGCCAACAGGCTCGGCATCGGCTGGCTCAAGACCGAGCTTGAAGACCTGAGCTTCAAGTACCTTATGCCCCAGCTTTATGAGGACCTTGTTAAAAAGGTTGCCAGCCGCCGCGAAGAGCAGGAAGGGTATATCAAGGAGGTAATTGAGCTTGTCGGGCAGAAGCTCAGGGAAGAAGGGTTGACCGGAAAGGTCTCAGGCAGGATCAAACATTTCTATGGTATATACCAAAAACTGCAGAAGCAGAGGATCACGTTTGAGGAGGTGCATGATGTTATCGGCATCCGTATTATAACCGGCTCCAATGCGGACTGCTACGCTATACTCGGCATAATCCATTCACTCTGGACCCCTATACCGGGAAGATTCAAGGACTATATCGGCGTTCCGAAATCCAACATGTACCAGTCTCTTCATACCACTGTCATCGGCCCCAGGGGCGTAAGGGTGGAATTTCAGATCAGGACAGAAGAGATGCATAAACTTGCAGAACAGGGTATTGCCTCCCACTGGAAGTATAAGGAAAAAGGCGCTATTGACGAAAAGAGCAGCAAGTATATCTCCTGGCTCAGGGACCTGGTGCAGGGGCAGAGAGATGTGCCGGATGCTGTTGACTTCCTCGAAGCTGTCAAAGGAGAGGTGGTGCCTGAGGTCGTATATGTGTTCACGCCGAAGGGCGAAGTCAAGGAGATGCCGCTTGGTTCAACGCCTGTGGATTTCGCCTACAGCATACATACGCAAATCGGGCACCGGTGTGTTGGAGCGAGGATCAGCGGCAAGATCGTTCCCCTGAAATACAAGCTGCGCAACGGAGATACTGTAGAGATAGTGACGTCACCGGCGCATGGGCCGAGCAGGGACTGGCTGAAGTTTGTCGTGACCCCTCGGGCCAAAGCGAGGATCAAGCAGTGGATCAAGGCGGAAGAACGCGAGCGGTCTGTTGAACTCGGCATCAAACTCCTTGAAAATGATTTCAGGAAACACGGTATGAGTAATGCGCTCCTGAAATCCGGGGAGATACTGAGCGTGGCAAAGACGCTTGGGGTGGGCACGCTCGAAGAGCTTTTTGTCGCTGTCGGGTTCGGCAAGATAACCCCTCACCAGGTGATCAACAGGCTCAGGCCAGGGAAAGAAATATCTGAAGAAGAGACTGTCAGGATACATAAGTCAGTAAAGGAGCATAAGGGAGTCAGCATCAAGGGGATAGATGATATCCTCTACCATACGGGGAAATGCTGTTTTCCGGTTCCTGGTGATGATCTTGTGGGTTTTGTCACAATAGGGAAGGGCGTTACGATACATCGCAAGGACTGTCCGAACCTTGAGAAACTCGCGATTGAAGATGCCAGGCTTGTGGATGTGGAGTGGCAGGCATCATCAGAGGTTACGGCAGGCACCAGGCTCTATGTTGAGACGGTTGATAAACCAGGCATCCTTGCAAACCTCAGCGCCCTGATTTCAGCCCTTAATATCAACATCTCCCACCTTGAAGCGAGTTCCACCCAGGACAAGAAGAGCCACATCACGCTTATCCTTGAGGTCAGGGACCGCAACCAGCTCAGGGCCCTTATGCACAAGATCAGCCAGATGGAGGGCATTCTCAGGATCAGGAGATAGCGCCTGCGTTTTGCGAAATGCACGGGTTTATGATATAAAATATTACAAACAGAAAAGGAGATAGAGAGTTCTATGAAAAGATTTGTTATCACAATGTTTCTTGCGGTCCTTTTGATGCCGGTTTCCGTGTTTGCGTTCGGCGGCTGCGAATCGGATTGCATGAAGTGCCATGCCCTTTCCACGGATGAAGTCAAGCAGATACTCGGGAAACTCGGCGCTGCTGAGGCAAATCCCCTTGAAGTAAAGATGAGCCCTATTAAAGGGCTATGGGAGGTGTCTCTGGACGACCGGGGAAATATGGGCATAATGTATATCGGCTTTTCGAAAAAGCATGTCATTGCAGGCCCGATATTTGAAGTGGAAACAGCAACGAACAAAACGCTCGAATCCGCTGAAAAATTGCGGCAGGAGCAGGTCCGTTATCTGGATGTCTCGAAGGTGCCTGTTGATAAAGCCCTCCTTATGGGAGAAAAAGACGCAAAATACAAGGTCCTTGTTTTTACTGATCCGGACTGTCCTTATTGTGCCAGGCTCCATATAGAGATGAAGAAGATCCTTGCGGAAAGAAAGGACATTGCGTTTTATATCAAGTTTATGCCGCTCAGTTTCCATCCGGATGCTTACTGGAAGTCCCAGAGCATTCTCTGCAAAAAGTCACTTGAGATGCTGGAGAACAATTTTGCCCAAAAAGAGGTCCCAAAGCCGGACTGTGACGATAAGGAGGAGATCGATAATAATATAAAGATCGCGCAGGAATCGGGAATCACAGGCACGCCAACCCTTGTCATGCCTGACGGCATGCTTGTCATGGGAGCTGTGGATGCAAAGAGGATCATAGAACTGGTGACAAATCCTCCTGCAAAGCCGCAGGTCAAATGAAAAGACTTCAGTAATGAAACGAATACAAATCTCTGCACTCATTATTATTACAGGGTTGTTTGTTCTTCCGCTCACGGCAATGTCTGAGGTCAGGGTATCTCTGAAAAACGGCCGGTCCATGATTGCCGACTACTGTAGAGAGGCAGGCGCCAGGCTTGTCTGTGATATGGAAGGCGGCACTGTTGAGTTCAACAGGCAGGACATTGAGAGCATCAGGGATGTGAAGCTTCAAAGGCGGGACGTTACTGCTTCACCTCCGGACGAAGCAGCCGCTGAAGAGCGGAAAAAGGACGAAGAGAAGCCGGTTGAAAACGCCAGGACTGAAGGGAAAAACAGCCGGACCAAAACCGTGGGCAATCTTACTGCTGAGCAGACAAGGAAATATGACGAGCTTGAAAAAAGAAGATCAGAGCTTGTTGCCGACAGGGAAAAACTGATCACTGACCGTGAGAAGCTGCTTCAGGAGGTGAAGGACACAGGTATCATCAGGTCAAAGGAGAAGCTTGATGCAATCCAGCAGAAGATCAATGCGCTTGACCATAGGATCAAGGACTTTAATGAGCAGGTGAATAAGCTGAATGAAGAGATTTCCTCCCTGACATCTGAGGGCCGGAATAAGCAGTAAAACTATGTAATCAGTTACACAATTGGGAAGTGGACATCTTACAATCATTAAAAGTAAACGATTGTATAGACAAAAAACCTTTAATATTCAAGGCAGTTCAAACTTTCATCCCAACTGCATTTTATCAAACTACTGGTACGTTCCTTGCTTCCTTAATGATTTTAGTGTATTTTACTTTTATGCAATTTAATCCGCGTGTAAAAGTGATGAAATTATTGAAATGTCGTAAGGAGGCGGTCATGCGAAGAGCCCTTTTTTCACTGATGGTTGTTCCTGTTTTGCTTGTCTGGGGAGTGGCCCAGGCATATGATAGCGGGCACACCTATATCAATGGCAGGGTGACCTCGGTTTCTGGTGGTACTATTGCCATAGATGATTACATCTACAGGATCGACCCTAAATGCAGGGTTGTTATTGTCTTTAAGCAGGACAACTCTTTTCATGAACGCCCGGCCCGTCTCAGCGAAGTCGGCCGGGGCGATACTGTCACAGCGAAGAAGATTGCCAATACTCTTTATGAAATCATGATCGAGAGGTGGAGACGATGAAAAGCATGCGCTCATATAAGAGAAAGCTGCTACTTCTCCTGTTTATGGCCGGATATGTATTCATGGTGCCTGCTGAGCAGGCACCGGCTGCAACCATGCAGGATTACTGCGTTCTTCCGCCTTTCGTTGCCCAATCAGTCCCCCCTCTTGTCATGTTCGAGGCTGGAAGAGAGCACAAGCTCTATTACGCGGCTTATAACGACGCCTCAGACTTTGACGATGACGGGCAGATCGACCTCACCTACAAGCACGCCATCGATTACTACGGCTATTTTGATCATCATAAATGCTATACATACAGCGGCACATCGACGAACGGGGAGTTTAACCCGGTTTCGGTCACTACAGACAAGTTCTGTGCATCCGGACAATGGAGCGGCAATGTCCTGAACTGGCTGTCCATGTCGAGAATGGACGCTCTGAAAAAAGTGCTTTACGGCGGGCATCGGACCACTGACAGCAATACCAAGACTGTGCTTGAGCGGGTCTTTGTCCCGCAGGACGCGCATAGCTGGGGCAAGGAACTGACCGGCAGACTCTGCTATAACGGCGCTGACTATACGTATGGCTGCAAGCGGGACAGCGACTGCGCTACCGGTTACAGTTGTGTTGATAAATCAACCGGTCTAATAGGGATAGCTGCTGCAACCCCGCCCTTTGATTGCTCTTTTACCGGTGCGATCAATACTATTGCCGGAAAGATCACAATTGCCCGGTATACCCATGCGGGTGATATATGCGGAACTGACCATGCTGACCTGATCAACTCGTACGAACCGACAAATTTATACGATACGTTTCAGGTGACTGATTTCAATAATGCCAATCTTGCACCTACAGTTGACCATCTGAACGATTACAACATATTCGCTGTTGCAGAGTTCAATGTTGCAAGCAGTAAGAAAGGCAACTGGCAGTTTTTTGTCGACGGCGATGACGGCGTGGAAGTTGAAATCGACGGCACTGTT
>JAGVHR010000141.1 GCA_020056455.1 Thermodesulfovibrionales bacterium | reverse complement strand
GGCGTTTTGTATGTCTCGCTGATCGAATAAGCGTTTTGCTGTGAGGGGACGGACGCCTTTTTTGAGCAGAAACGGGCTGACGAGACAAGCCTGCCCGCTGACTCATAGAAGAGCCTTTCCGGAGCCGCCATCGCCGGTAAGGAAGCCGCATGATCATGAGGAATCCGCATACGCTACGCGTGCGAGCGCATATGCCCTTCGTGAAGGATACGGTATTTCCGAAACGATCTTCATCGTACCTTTTCCGCAGCAGGGGCATCTGGTAATGTCTACTCCGGTAAGCTCAAGCATCAGCTCCGGGGCGGTCTTCTTTTGCCTCTTAGGCTCCGGAGCGTTGTCGCCGAGCAGCGCCCTGCAAAGTTTCACATTCTCTTTCTTGCGCCGGTTGGATAGGAAACCGAAATGCCTTATCTTCATGAAGCCCGCCGGAAGCACGTGAAGCAGGAACCTCCTGATGAACTCCTCGGCCTCCAGGGTCTTCAATCTGAGGGCGTTGTCGTTCTTCCTGTCCCTGTAAGTAAAGGTGACTTTGCCGTCTTTGACGTCCACGATGCGATTGTTCGAGATGGCTATTCTGTGGGTGTATCTGCCGAGGTATTCAAGGACCTGCTCAGGCCCGGCAAAGGGTTTTTTGGAATAGACCACCCACTCCTTTGATCTAAGGCGTCTTATAAGATCCGAGAAACCCTCTGCCGTCGCATACTTTGCGGTATCGCCCAGAAACTCAAGCTCACCTTTGGCGTACGCCTTTTGAAGATAAGCGATGAACTTTCCTCTGAATACCATTGAAAGGGCCTCTACATTGAAAAGATAGTTTTCGGCTGTTGGTATCCATTTCGTCTTGTCCAAAGACAGAACGCCACCGGGTATAACGCAATGCAGGTGAATATGGTCCAGCAGCCTCTGCTCCCATGTGTGAAGTATTGCAATAAAGCCCATCGCGCCGCCAAGGTTGTTCCTGCCGAAGGCAAGAAGGGTTTCCGAGACTGTCTTAAACAGCATAGAGTAGATCACTTCCTTGTTGCAAAGCGCGATAGGGTTCACTTCGTGCGGCAGCGTAAAGACATCATGGAAGTACGGCACGCGCAGAAGCTCGGCCTTGCGGTCTTCAACCCACTTCGCTTTCTTCAGGGCCTGACACTTCGGGCAATGCCGGTTGCGGCAGGAGTTGTAGGCGTGCCGCTCGTGACCGCAGGAAGCGCACTTCTCTATGTGCCCGCCCAGATACGAGGTCCGGCATACCTCTATCGCATGCATCACCTTAAGATGGGTCAAGGGCAAAGGGTTCTTGCTTCTGTAGCTCCCTCCGAACTCTCTGAAGATGTCGGCCACTTCCCATCTCTCAGGCCGGAGGGCCTCCGTGGACAACGCCACGGCGCTTACTTCTCAGGCAACCTCCGGACGTTGGATGTTTCTATCAGGTCCAACGGGCTCCTCGTAGCCGCAAGTTTCTTGCTGGTGACGCGCAGATAGTTCATCGTCGTCATTATCGAGGCATGGCCCATCAAAGACTGAATGGTTCTGAGATCCACCCCTGCCTCAAGCAGATGCGTGGCGAAGCAATGTCTGAGCGTATGGATGCCGCCTTCCTTTGTTATGCCAGCCCTCTTTTTCGCAGTGTAATACATCTTCTGCGCCGTGCCGATGTGCAACTGCCTATCGTTATATGCCCCGTGAAAAAGCCAGAAACGCGGCTTATACTCTCTGTAGTAGGTCCGAAGCTCAGTCAATAGCCGAATCGAAAGTATGCTATAACGGTCTTTGTTGCCCTTGCCTTGACGGACCTTGATCGTCATCCTTTTACTGTCTATGTCGGAAATCCGCAGATTCACCAATTCACTTACCCGCAGGCCAGCGCCATATGTCGTCATCAATGCCACCATTTGTTTGAGGTCAAAGGCGCATTTGAACATTCGTTCTATTTCCTCGAAGCTTAGGATTTCCGGAAGCTTCTTCTGCGTCTTCATCGGCGGGATGCCCAAATGCATTGAATCCAGCCCAAGCGTCTGCGTATAGAAAAATCTTATCCCGCAGACAATCTTTATCCGATGGCGGAATACAATCTGACTTTTGAAGGCGGGCAGTGCAATGACGCAAACACGAATCTGTCCAGCGGACCAGCGGGCGAGACAACAATGCTACGGGGTAATGTCGTTTTGAAGTTTTCGCCGTTCAAGAAGGGCAGCGATGGTGTTGTTGCCGATCCAAGAACTGGGCTCCAGTGGGCACCTTCTAACAAACAGTCTATGAACCACTATCAGGCGGAGGAGTATGTTAAAAACCTGAGCCTTGCAGGTGGTGGCTGGCGGCTGCCGACAACGGCAGAGCTAAAAGAGCTTTATAATACCGGTAAAACCGGCTGTGGTTGTGCTGAAATAATAGATGCAACTACTTATGTATGGTCCGGCGAATCGTGCATCAAAGAATATAGTAGGCCCGGCCCCCACGCCCGTGATTTCTACTTTCTTACCGGCGACGCGGATTGCGGCCATGGTGACAACAATATCAGGGTCCTTGCGGTGCGGTCTCCGAAGTAGGTCAAAATCATAGAAGTAATGTATAATTTGGCATGAGGAGGTAAAATATGAATACAGAATATACAGCAATAATTAAGCAATCGGGTGACTGCTGGATTGGCTGGGTAGAGGAAATCCCAGGCGTGAACTGTCAGGAACAAACACATGAAGGACTTATTGAAAGCCTTCGTATTACTTTGAAAGAGGCCCTTGCATTTAATCGTCAAGACGCTATTGCAGCAGTCGGCACAGGATATTTAGAAGAAAAAATTGCGGTATGAAACGCAATGACCTCTTGAAGCATCTTCGGTCACAGGGATGCGAATTTATCAGAGAGGGCGGTCGGCATTCATGGTGGGGAAATCCAAGCCAAAACAAACGATCATCAGTTCCAAGACATAATGAAATTGACGATAATCTCACAAAGAAAATATGCAAAGACCTCGGAATAAAACAGCCCTAACAACCGCTTCGAGAGGGACGCGGGAAAAGCCGCTTTTCTTTTTTAGTCTTTCGTCTATGCCCCTCGCCGCTCAACTGCCGCATTCTGTCAAAAATGAAATAAAGGAGTACAATGGAAGACAATTCAAAAAAGCGAATTACTGCAGTATTTAATGCGGCAATCCTGATCTATATGTTGTTTGCCTATATGGTCGAATATCTTTTTACTCCTGAAACTCAGGATGTCCCATGGGACTGGGTTTATAACTATAATCCTTTTTTGGGGTTTGCAGGCGCTTTTTTACTCGTGATCATATTAATTTTAGGTGGAGCACAGATTATTAGATATTTCTGGAATAGGTTTATTGTTGATGTTTTCCATTTGCGAGAAATTATATTTCAAGAGGCAATTTCAATACTTCTAATTTTCTCATTATTTGCAATTGGATAAAAATGACAGAACAACCACATCGAGAGGCGTAACCAAATTGATCAAGAAATTTGTGCTATCGGTAGCAACTCTTGCTGCAATATCTGGATGTTTCGGCAGTCTCCCGTCATATTATTCAAAAGATAGCTGGGATACTGCTGAAGAGGCTAACAAAATACAAATCATCAAAAAAGTCAGCAACTTTAAAGATACGGCGGCCCTTCAGTTCGCCTGGGATGAATGGAAGTCATCCGGATATGCTGAAAAGATGTTCGTAATAGACGGTACTATCGCACGTCTAAGAAATTACGGTGTATTCATAAAACTGCCATCTTCATTTTTACGTCAAAGAACTTGATTTGGTTATGATGAAAGTCATAAATAGTAAAGACAGAGACATCTTGGAAAGCTCAGTACCATCGACAAGAGAATACTGGGAGACGAACAATTTGCGGACGCCGTCATAGGCAAGTGTGAAACGGCAATCGAGCCGGGCAGACGGGAAAAGGAAT
>JAGVHR010000074.1 GCA_020056455.1 Thermodesulfovibrionales bacterium | reverse complement strand
CCGCTCTTGTCCCCCTCATATGAAGCATTGCCCCTCCCCCGAAAAGTGATTAATCAGAAATTAAAATCCATCGTATCGCAGTATATTTCAGTTGTCAAGTTTTTTTATTTTTGATTTTTTTGTGTTTTTTGGGGGGTCGGGGAGAGGGCCGCTTCTTTTGTCCTTATCTTCGATTTATTACGAGTCCGTCAATATTCAGGCCGGTTGAGCAGAGATTTCTCGTATATCCTGTATTTTTTATAAAGCCTGCCGCCTACCATTTCCACTATCCGCTGCACCGGGATATTGTCCTCAAGTATCCAGGAAAATTCGATATTACGGTACTTCCCCTTCAGGATGGCCGGGAAGGCCGCCTTGAAAAGTGCGGCGTCAACTCCCTTATTCCTGAATTCCCGTGTGATGCCAAGCAGAAGGAGCCGAAGTCCTGTGATCTTTCCCGAATAATACAAGGCCTTCAGAAGACTGAGCGGATTCACACTTCCGTTCATATGCCTTAGAACGACATTGAAGTCAGGGACCATGCCCAGGAAGCCGACAGGCGTGCCTTTGTGCTCTGCTATCAGTGTCAGTTCAGGCACAACGATCTGTTTCAGCCTCCGGCCAAGACAGAGGAGTTCGTCATCAGTAAGTGGTATGAACCCCCAGTTATGCTCCCATGCCGCGTTATAGACGTCCTTGAAAACCAGCATTTCGGCGCTGAACTTTTTCTTGTCTACCGGACGCACTGTTATTCCCCGCTTTTCAGCGATTGTCGCGACACGCAGGACTTTTTCCGGCAGCTTGTCACGCACATCATACAGATACGCATTGAGGTCCTTTGCCTTGTTCATGCCGCATTGCTCCATTAGGTCGTTGTAGTAGGCAGGATTGTAAGGTGTCATGAGCATGGGAGGCTTGTCATATCCCTCGATGAGAAAACCACATTCCTCATTTGTAGAGAAGTTCATCGGGCCGCGCATGATCCTGATGCCCCGGTTTTTCAGATCAGCAGAAACAGCCCCAAGAAGCGCTTCGGCAACATCCTTGTCATACACTGACTCATAAAACCCGAAAAAACCCGCTTCTTCTCTCTGGAATTCCCTGTGCCTGTGATTTAAAATGGAAGCGATCCTGCCGGCGATTTTTCCGTTTTTTTCAACGATAAAATACCTGACATCAGCGTGGCAAAAAAAAGGGTTTTTTTTAGAGAACTGGTCTTTCAGCTCCTTCCTTAGCTGCGGGACAAAGCGGGGATCGTTCCTGTAGAGCGAAAAAGGCAGTTCTCTGAAACGTTTAAGGTCTCTGGAGCACTTGACTTCAATGATGTTCAAGGACTCAGCTGATCAGCCCGAGGGCCCTGCCGATTTTATTGAATGCAGTGAGCACCCGATCGAGTTGTTCATCAGTGTGTGTTGCCATATAACTTGTTCTGATCAGCGCTTTTCCTTCCGGAACAGCAGGGCTTATCGCAACGTTTACAAAGACCCCCTCATCCTGGAGCATCATCGCCATTTTAAAGGCTGTTTCACTTTCGCCTACGAGCACCGGTATGATCGGAGTGGCGCTTGGGCCGATCTCGAACCCGAGTTCCCGGAAACCTTTGAGCATCTTGTTTGTGTTTTCCCATAACCGGGCGATCCGCTGGGGTTCATTTTCAATGATATCAAGGGCAGCGCTCACAGCCGCAACTGAGGCGGGGGGAGGGCTTGCGCTGAAGATCAGCGCCCTGGCAAAGTGCTTGATATAATGCGTCACCTGTTCAGAACCGGCGATGAAGCCGCCGATGGAAGCGAGCGACTTACTGTAGGTTCCCATGATGAGATCGACTTCGTTTTCAAGTCCGAAATGCTCTGCGGTTCCCCTGCCTGTGCTGCCGAGTACGCCGATGCCGTGGGCATCGTCGACCATTGTTCTGGCCTTATACTTTTTTGCGAGTTCAATAACACCAGGGAGATTGACGATATCGCCCTCCATGCTGAAGACGCCGTCCACGACAATAAGTTTGCCTCTGCCGTCGTTCTGCCGGAGCACCCGTTCGAGGTCTGCCATGTCATTATGACGGAATTTTTTTACCTCTCCGTAAGTGAGTCTGCAGCCGTCAATGATGCTCGCATGGTCCATCTTGTCGATGATGACAACATCATCCTTGCCGACGAGGGCCGAGATGACTCCGAGGTTTACCTGAAACCCTGTTGAGAAGATGAGCGCTGCTTCTTTCCTGATGAAGCCCGCAAGCTTTTCCTCAAGCTGTACGTGGATATCGAGAGTGCCGTTGAGAAAGCGGGAACCCGCGCAGCCTGAACCGTATTTCTGCACAGCCTCGATTACCGCTTCCTTGACCTTCGGATGGTTTGTAAGTCCCAGATAATTATTCGAACCTACCATGATCATCTTTTTTCCATCGATGATCACCTCAGGGTCCTGGGCGCTCTCGATTACCCTGAAATATGGATAAAGACCCACTGCCATAAGCTCTTTCGCCCTAACGAATTTGAAACATTTCTCAAAGATATCTGTTTTGTTTTCTATAGCCATTTCTCTTTCCTGTACCAGTCTGCTGTTTTATTAAACCCTTCCCAAAGGGGCGTCTCTGCGCGAAATCCGAGATCTCTTTCTGCTGTAGCCGGGTCGCATGTCCAGTGGGGATAACGTATCTCCTGTATTTTGTCAGCGTTAATTATACCTTTTTTTGGAATTTTTTGAAGCAGAGTTGCGAGCGCCGGCAAAATCACGGCAGGAATGCGCAGGCGAAAAACCCTATTACCCAGAGACTTTGACAGAGCTTTCAGAATATCGTCATTGGAATAGACCCTGCTGTCAGCAAGATAATAGGTTTTGCCGGCAGCAACTTTGCTTTCAGCTGCCAGCGCTATCCCCTTTACGAGGTCCTGAACATAGATGAGAGAATAGGTGCATCTTCCCCAGTAGGGGAAAATCCTGTTGTGGGCTGCTTTGAAGATGAGGAAAAAATCCGTGTCACGGGGGCCGTAAACAGCAGGAGGCCGGATGACCGTGACAGCCATCCTGTCTTTGAATCCGAGCACTGCCCTCTCGCCCTCAAGCTTGCTTCTTCCATAGGCTGAAACCGGTCCGGGCCCTGACTCCTCAGACAGCGGAATGCCGCCTGTGGCAGGCCCTGCAGCCGCGAGGCTGCTGACATGAATGAACCGCTTCAGCTCCGGATGAACTCCTGCAACAGCGCTTACCAGTCTTTGTGTGCACTCAGCATTTGCGTGATAAAATTCATTTTCTGAGGTTGCTTTTGTGCGTCCGGCGAGATGGAAGATATAATCAAACTTCTTCAGGACAGCGGAATATGCCGCCACATCCTCAAGCCCGGCATAGAGATATTCCAGCTCAAGATGGCTGAGCCATCTAAGGTTTGAGGTTTTTCTGACAAGGCAGGTCACCTCATAACCCCTTTGGACAAGGTGCTCCGCAAGGAAGCTGCCGATAAATCCGGTGGCCCCGGTAATCAGGGCTTTCAAAAGGCCACTGCTCCCGGCATTCCTTCAGCATAGGGGGGGGAATTCATGCGATATATTAATACATCTCCAGGATTAATTAAAATCCGGATACTTTTACAGCCTGCTTAAATCTGATATTTTTTTCGGTTGCAGCTGTTGTAACTTGAGAGATCAGACTGTTTCCCTATATACTCTCGACATGAATTATGCCTGAAGAATAAGCAAATACGGGATATAAGCCTGATATTTGATAAAGGAGGAGCTTTGATGTTGTCCCGGTTGACAAGGGCGCTTGTCCTTGGTCTGTTTACTGCCATTGCCGGCTTCGGCATCAGCATCTTTCCTTTCGGGCTGGACCTCGAAGAAGCCACCGGTCTTTCCCTGCTCTTCAGGCTCAGAGGACAACGACCATCTCCTTCTGATGTTGTGGTTGTCAGTATTGACAAACGTTCTGCAGACGCTCTTGGTCTGAAGAACGACCCCGGAAAATGGCCCCGCTCACTCCACGCTGCCTTGGTCAGCAAGCTCGCTGCTGCCGGAGCTGCCGGCATTGCCTTTGACATTTTTTTTGAGGAGCCCCGGCCCGGCGATGAGGACAAGCTATTTGCTGAGGCAATTAGCAGCTTCGGCAGGGTCATCCTTTGCCAGAGGCTTCAGAGCGAACGAAAGGCGCTGCCCGGCGGAGGAGAGCTTTACTCGGAACATCTTGTTCCTCCTGTCCCTGTCTTAAACGATGCTGCTTTTGCTGTGGCCCCTTTCCCATTGCCTAAGGCGCCGTCGAGTGTGATCAGAAACTGGATTTTTAAAGACAGCGCAGGAGATGTGCCAACCCTGCCTGCAGTTGCTTTTCAGCTTTTCTCCATGGATGCCTATGACGATTTCCTCTCGGTTATAAAGCGATCGGATGTTAGTTTTTCCTCTGAGTTTCCGGCTGACAGGACCTCTGCAATGAAGAGCGGCGCTCTGGTGCGCTCCATACGCGAGATACTATCAGCCTTTGTAACAGACGCTGCGCTGCCGGGAAAAATGACGAAAGTCCTTGACCGTGATTATAAGGGTGACGAAAAAAGGCAAAGGATGATAAGGACCCTTATCGGGTTATATTCAGGTGAGGACAGACGTCATATGAATTTTTACGGCCCTGCCGGCACGATCACCACAATACCCTATGACCGTGCATTGGCCAATGACGGTCCCAATATGCTTCATAAAGAGGACCTGAAGGGGAGGTTCGTTTTCGTAGGGTTTTCTGAACTTTATCAGCCTGAACAGAAGGACAGTTTTTATACGGTGTTTTCCGGCGAAGACGGTAGCGACATCAGCGGTATAGAACTTGCGGCGACCGGATTTGCGAACCTGCTTGAGGGCATGCCTGTGCAGCCGCTCAGGTTCGGCGCCTATGCCGCGCTTATTCTGCTATGGGGTTTTGTCGTGGGATCTGCCTGCAGGTTTCTTCCGGCCCTTGCTTCAGCCGGTGTTGCCGCAGGCTCGGCCATATTCTATCTGCTCTTCGCTTTTGTTCAGTTCAGGGCGTATGGCATCTGGTATCCGGTGGTTGTTCCGGTATTTATTCAGCCTGCGTTTGCTTTTTTAGGCGCAATAATATGGGAGTACGCAGACGCAAACAGGGAGCGCAGGAATATCCGTAAGGCCTTTGGATTTTATCTGCCCCCGGATGTAGTGGATCGTCTTGCCCGTAATATGGCGAGTCCTGGAACTGACAGCAGGATTGTCCATGGTGTCTGTCTCTATACAGATGCCGAGGGTTACACCTCGCTTGCCGAGTCCATGGACACTGATAAACTCGGTCAGCATATGAACGAATACTATGAGTCGGTTTTCAGACCGATCAGGGAGCATGGAGGGACCATATCCAATGTTGTCGGAGATTCAGTCCTTGCAATATGGCTGGACACGGAGACGGGCACGGAAAGGCTCGCAAGCGCCTGCATTGCAGCTCTTGAAATCAACAGCAGGATGAGGACCTCTGCTTATGACGGGCTTTCAGGGCTTGGCCGTATGCCGACCAGGATAGGGATCCATGCCGGCCGGATCATGTTAGGCAATCTTGGCGCCATGGACCATTTTGAATACCGGCCTGTAGGCGATATCGTGAACGCTACGACAAGACTCGACAGCCTGAACAAACTGCTTGCGACACGCATATTGATTTCCGAGAGTGTGGGAGAGCAGCTTAAAGGCTTTGTAATGAGGGAGGCAGGCACATTCCTGCTGGTCGGCAAGGCTATACCCCTGAAGGTCTTCGAGCTGATATGCAGGAAGGAAGAGGCAACAGAGCAGATACTGCGCTGCTGCTCGGCTTTTTCCCAAACGCTTTCAATATTCAGGCTGGGCTTGTGGGACGAGGCTGAACAGGGATTTTCCGCATACCTTGCGGCCTTTGGGGAAGACGGACCTGCACGCTTCTATCTCGACCGAAGCAGGCAATACAAAAAAGAACCTCCTGCCGGGGGATGGAACGGTATTATAAGAATTGATCTTAAATAGACGAACAGACGTTTTTTTATTATACTTATTCACTAATTCTGACGAACTCGTAAAAAGTCATAAAAGAAACGGGTTAGTAAAAAGCTCCGGAGGCAAGGCGCGCAAGGTTCGACAGGCTCGCCATGACAGTCGAAGAGCCTGCCTTGAGCAAACCAAAGGGAGTTTTGAAGCGCAACGCAGCACACGGACTTTTTACGAAGCCGTCAATTCTGATACCTGGGGGAACTGATGAAGAAAGAGATATGTGCTGTTGATGCGACGCTTTTTTTTGTTGCTGTATTTATGCTGATTTTTCCGGTGATTTCGACTGTGGACGCAGAGACCTGCGGTGACTGGGCCGCAAGGATTGATTCCTTTCATGGGAAGGTCGAGGTAAAAAGGTCTTCAGATTCTGATTGGCAGCAGGTCAGGCCAAAGGAGGCATTCTGCACCGGAGATATGATAAGAGTCCCGGATGAGGGGCGCGCAGTCATTGTTCTGAGGAACGAGACGCTCATGCGGCTTGACCGGAACACGACCGTGACCCTGTCCGTAGCTGCACGGGAAAGGCCGTCGCTTCTTGATCTTCTGAAGGGCGCAGCCTACTTCATCAGCAGAACGCCTCAAAAATTCAGGGTGAATACGCCCTTTCTGAACGCAGGCATCGAGGGCACTGAGTTTGCCCTTTCCGTGCATGAATCAGACACCCTTGTCACTGTCTTCGAAGGGCTTGTCCTTGCTGAAAACAGCTCAGGCAGCGTCAGGGTGGCCGGTAATCAGACAGCTGTTGCAGAGGCAGGAAAGGCCCCTGTTATCAGAGTTGTGGCGCAGCCGCGCGATGCTGTACATTGGACGCTCTATTACCCGCAGGTATTTACAGCAGCCCCTGATGCTATGGAGGCCTGGACACGACAGGCCACATCTTATCTTGCTGCCGGCCGGGCTGATGAGGCCCGTTCAATAATCGAATCAGCGCTAAGCAAAGACAAGACAAATGCAGATGCACTGGCTCTTTTGTCAACCATTGCCGTGGCCCAAAACAATAGTGAAAAAGCCCTTGAATATGCCGAGGCAGCTGTGGCAGTATCCCCACGTTCAGTCTCTGCCTATATTTCCCTTTCCTATGCAAGGCAGGCACGTTTTGACCTCAGAGGGGCTGAGCAGGCGGTTAGGCAGGCTGTTGCAAACGGGCCGGAAAACGGCCTGGCCTGGGCCCGGTTGTCGGAACTGAGGCTGTCTTTTGGGGACCAGACCGGCGCGCTTGAAGCTGCTGACAAGGCTGTTGCTGCGGAGCCCACACTTTCGCGTACTCAGTCTGTCCTTGGCTTTGCTTACCTTGCTCAGCTGAAGACACTGGAGGCGGTCCAATTCTTTGAGAAGGCCCTAAGCCTTGATCAGTCTGATCCCATGCCGCGTCTTGGGCTCGGGATAGTCAGGATCAGAATAGGAGAGCTTGAGGAGGGAAGGCGTGAGATTGAGGTAGCCATGAGCCTTGATCCCGGCAATGCGCTTATTCGAAGCTATCTCGGAAAGGCATACTACGAGGAGAGGCGCGACAGTGTGGCAGCAGGCCAGTTCAATATGGCAAAAGACGCTGATCCAAAGGACCCGACAGCCTTCTTTTATGACGCTATCCGGAAGCAGGCCCAAAACCGGCCTGTTGAGGCGCTCCATGACCTTCAGCGGTCAATTGAGTTGAATGACAACAGGGCGGTTTTCCGCTCCAGACTGCTGCTTGACGAAGACCTTGCTGCGAGAAGCGCGAGTCTCGCAAGGATCTATGATGATCTTGGATTTCAGCAGTTGGCCCTTGCAGAGGGACATATATCAGTCAATGCAGATCCTGCAAACCATTCAGCACACCGCTTTCTTGCTGACGCGTATGCAGCGCTGCCAAGACATGAAATAGCGAGGGTCAGCGAACTGCTTCAGTCCCAACTCCTTCAGCCTCTTAACCTGAGTCCTGTCCAGCCTCATCTTGCGGAGGCAAACCTGTTCATCCTCAACGGCGCAGGGCCTGCTGATGTTTCATTTAATGAATTCAATCCTCTTTTCAGCAGGAACCGGGCGTCTCTGCAATTAAGCGGTGTTGTGGGCAGTCATAATACCTTTGGCAATGAAATTGTCGTGGCAGGGCTGCATAACAGACTGTCGGTCAGCGCAGGACAGTTCCATTACGAGACAAATGGGTTCAGGCCGAATAATGATCTTCGGGAAGACATCTTCAATCTGTTTGCCCAGTACAGCATTTCGCACAGGACGAGCCTGCAGACAGAATTGCGTAGCACTGTAAAGACATATGGCGACCTTGTTCTCAGGTTTGATCCTGATAACTTTTTCCCGGCATCCCGGCAGAGAGACGAAGATTCACTCGGCAGAATCGGCTTTCATCATTCTTTTGGGCCGGGTTCAGACCTGATCGGCAATTTCGGATATCAAAGAGGGGAATCCTCTTATCATGATGAATTGCCCCCTTTCATCAGCTCAATTGATTTGAATAAGAAGGATAACAATAGCTACGGCGCTGAATTGCAATACCTTCTCAGAAAGGAAAAGCTTAATCTTATTGCAGGCACAGGATACTTCAGTATAGACAGAAGCATTACGACTGCAATTGATTTTCCCCCTTTAATCAGTGATACCACTGAATACCGGATATCTCACGCCAATGCCTATCTTTATTCCAATATCAGCTATCCGAAGAATGTGACATTTACATTCGGTTTGAGCGCTGATCAGTTCAAGAACCAGGGCTTTGATAAAGACCAGTTTAATCCAAAACTGGGATTTATCTGGACCCCGTCGGCCTCAACATCCATACGCGCAGCGCTTTTCAGGACACTGAAAAGGGTCCTTCAGACAAACCAGACGCTTGAGCCTACTCATGTAGCAGGGTTCAACCAGTTTTATGAGGATGCTGAAGGTACAGAGGCCTGGGCATATGGTGTTGGCGCAGATCAGAAATTTTCAAAGGACATCCACGGTGGGCTTGAATATTTGCTGCGTAACCTTGCTGTTCCTATATCTTCTTTTACAGGCGCAGTGGAGATAGTTGACTGGACGGAGCGCTCAGGCCGCGCATATCTTTACTGGACACCTCGCAAATGGGTTTCACTGAGCGCGGAATATCTCTATGAACGGTTTACTGAGGCAACTGAGCCGGTGCCTCCTCCTCTGGCGGAGCTGATAAAGACACACAGGTTTCCTTTTGGCATCAGATTTTATCATCCCTCGGGTTTCAGCGCCTATGCAAAGGCTGCGTATGTAAAGCAGGAGGGTAAGTTCCCCCCGTTTTTTTCGACGGAAGAGTCAAGCTTCTGGACAGTTGATGCAGCTGTCAGCTACCGTTTGCCGGCACGGCTGGGAATTGTCTCGCTCACTGCAAAGAATCTGTTTGACAAGTCCTTCAGATATCAGGATATGGACCATATCAGCCCGTCTATGCAGCCGAAAAGGTCGGTATTTTTCAAGTTGACAATGGCTATTTGATCACATGCGCCCAAAAAAGGCAGGTGAAAGGACAAGGTCTCTCTAAAAGCAGGTGCAGGAGAGGATTTTCATCAATGGATATTTGAAATCAGAGAATATCAAAAAGGAGAAGACAATTATGCCTAAGAAGATGTTTGACATTCCGGGTACGACGAGACAGATGATTGTCGAGCGCGATAGTGAAAAAAACCTTGTCAGTGTAACTGATGAGGCGGGAAAACCTGCCAAAAAAGTAAAAAAAGGTGCGATGAAGATAATGGTTGGCGACATTGAGGCAGCCATCATGGATGCTCCTGAGGGAACAACGTTTGTAACAAAGCACAACCCAATATGCAGATGGGTCTATATAAGCAGCCACTGGTATTACATCTGCAGCTGAGTTGTTTTTTCAAAGACCACGGCAAGGCCTCCGGCAACCCAGGGTCCTTGTTATTGCATAGACAGAGGAAGAGAAAACGCGAAGGTGCTTCCTTTTTCAGGCGCCGACTCCACCCATATTTCTCCCTTATGGGCGTCGATAACAGATTTGACGATAGCCAGACCAAGACCATGGCCTTCCTGTATGCGGGTCTCTTTCTGGTTGAGTTTTGAAAATTTCTGAAATAGTTTGTGCTGGAGTTCCAGAGGTATTCCCGGGCCTGTGTCAGTCACGCGAATAACTACGCGGCCCTCTTCAATGGCCCCCTGAATGATCACAGCGCCGCCTGACGGAGTAAACTTGATCGCATTGCCCGCAAGGTTGATGAGTGCCTGGCCGAGCCTTACCGGAGAGCCGTTGACAGGCAGGAGGTCAGCCCCTGGACCGGACGCCAGGGAAATTCCTTTTTCCCTGGAAAGGCCCTGCAGATTCTTTATCGTATCCTTTACAATGAAGGCGAGGTCAACAGGCACGATTTCCGACTCTATGCCCATCCCGATCCTGTTTATGTCGAGTATATTGCTGATGAGAGACTTCATTCGCTCAATCGCTGTGCGGATTTCTTTGACAAACCCCTTTCCCTCTTCGTTGAGGCCGCTGAACTGGTGCAACAGTTCGACGTAGCTGAAAATAACATGCAGGGGCGATTTGAGGTCATGTGCCATATGAGAGACGAATTCGTTTTTTTGCGTGTCCAGTCTTTTCAGCATTGATCGTTCGTCCTGTACCCTTTTGAAAAGCGAAGCGTTCTCTACTGCCATGGCTGCTGCTCCGGCGATTGCTTCAAGGAGTTCAAGTTGTCTGTTTCCAAAATGGCAGGGTTTGGGATGACTGAGCGTGATGATGCCGATGGTCATGTCATGCCGTATGAGCGGCGCAGCGATGACTGACCGGGTGACCAGCCGGTCATCAGGGAAGACATGCCAGCGGCTGTCCTCCTTGGTATCGGAAATTATATCAGCCTGCGTGTTTTTATAGACCCATCCGCCAAAGCCCTTTTCCATTACAGCGCCTATGGTGCTGTCTCTGACTTCAGACGGCAGGTCCTTGCGGGCAAGGATGCTGCGTACAACTTTGCCGTCTGCATCGAGCAGAAAAATGCTGCCCACATGGGCCTTGATCGCACTGACAGTGAGACTGAGCACCCTGCCTAACACTTCATCAATTTCAAGAGAAGAGGAGAACTCGCGGGTGACCTCATAGAGCAGCCACCCCATATCAGGAGACAGCCTGTGCCGTGAGGCTATGATATTCGCAGGTATGGTCATAATAAATAGGTTACAGTCTTCTTCTGAAAAACGCGAAGAAATATTCCCTGAGTTTCTGGTGCAAGGGCCGCTTGCGCCACTTCTCAATAGTTATTTTTTCCGAACGGGTCAGATCGTCAAAAAAAATAGCGGTCATCTGACTGCCGAAAGCGCTATCCATAATGCCGACGTTTCCCTCGTCGTTTCGCCGCAGGGACTGAAAATCAAGATTCGCAGATCCGATGATCGACCAGATTCCATCGAATACAGCTGTCTTTGCATGTAGTATAACGCCATTATAAGTGTGGATTGATACACCAGCCCTGAGCAGGCGGGAAAAGAATGCCCGGCCCGCAAAGTGGGCTGCCGAAATATCCGATATGCCGGGCAAGAGCAGCCTTACGTCGACTCCCCGCGAAACTGCCGCCTCGAGGATATGCATCATCCATCTGCTCGGAGTGAAGTAGGCTGTGGTAAGATAAATGCTCTCACTGGCCTGATTGATGCTGTAATATAGGAGCTTGCGCATTCTCCTCCGGCTCTTTGCTGAGCTTGCGAAGATAGGAAGGGCAAGCATGCCTGATTGAGGGAACTGACCTGCGATGTTGAAGCTGATCTGTTTTCCACCCCATATTTCCCAGCTTTTCAGGAACTCGTCGAAAAGCCTGCCGACGATCTGACCTTCGAGAAACACTCCGGTGTCCCGCCATCCGGTCAATTTTTTCAGTCTGTAATAGCCCCGGTATTCATTCGCTATGTTGATGCCGCCGGTGAAAGCCCTTATCCCGTCCACAATGATCAGTTTTCTATGGTCCCTGTGTGCATAGTGCGCAGGGTCTGTCCATTTAAAAGGATATGATGCGCAGATCTGAACGCCTGACCGTTCAAGGTCCTTCCAGAACCGCCGTGGCGTGCAGAGAGAGCCGAAATGGTCATAAATAATGCAAACCCTTACTCCATCAGCAGCCTTCTCTTTCAGAATATCAGCCAGTTCCATACCTGTTTCATCATTACGAAATATATAAAACTGAAGACATATGAGTTCTTTTGCGGCGCGGATTGAGGAAAATATGCCGGCGAAGGATTCGCTGTCTTTCCATACAAGGGTCACCTGATTGTTTTCAGTAAAGGAGGCACCGTAGATTTCCTGAATGCTCAGTTTTGAGAAGGAAGAGAGTGTCTGATTACCGGTCATGCATCATGATTACCGAAACATCTCCTGAGTGTCAATGATAATGCATGACAGCGCGCTTTTGAGTTATGTGGATAATTGGCCTTCCTATTGGTTACAATAAAAAGCAAGCAAGATCAAAGAACAGGAATTTATTAATATATGCAGATTTCGGTAAAAAATATAAATGAAGTGGACTGTGCCTGCGATGTGTTGATTATTCCTTTTACAGAAGACGGTCCGTATCCCTACACCGGCTTTAAACCTTCTGTCAGCAGACTTATCGCAAATCTCCGCCAAAAAGAGTTCAGGAGCAGCCTTCTCGAAGTTCTTCTGATACCTGCTCCAGAGGATATCAAACCACTTAGGATCCTGCTTCTTGGTTTGGGAAAAGGCGATGCCATGTCTGCCGAAAAGGTACGCCAGGCCGGAGGGAAGGCGCTTTCATATCTGCGTGATATGGGGATGAAGTCAGTTGCTTTGGCTGTACAGATATTCGGGTTGCTGAATCTGTCGCCTTGCGATTTTGTGGAGGGTGCGTTGCTCGGGCTCTACACGTTCCGGAAGTACAGGAAAGAGGATCAGGGCCGGACAGTCTCTTCGCTTGTGATACTTTCCAAATCTTCACGTGAATTTTCCCTCAGTCTCAGAAGGACTGAGATTGCTGCATCGGCAACGGCCTTCACCAGAGACCTTGTCAATACTCCTGCAAACGATATGACGCCTTCTGATCTTGCCGGGGCGGCGCAGCTCCTCAGGAGCGAGAAACTTTCTGTGAAGGTATTTGACAGAAAGTACGCTCAGAAGATCGGTATGGGGTCTTATCTGGCAGTTGCCCAGGGGTCAAAGGAACCGCCGAAGTTCATTGTTCTTGAATATAAAGGAAGTGAAAAATTGCCGATCGCCCTTGTCGGCAAGGCCATTACCTTTGACAGCGGAGGCCTTTCGCTGAAGCCTTCTGAGGGCATGGAAAAGATGAAATATGATATGGCTGGAGGGGCTGCGGTGCTCGGCATCATGAAGGCCGCGTCGGAAATGAAACTGCCGATACATCTTGTCGGATTGCTGCCTGCTACTGAAAATCTGCCTGGTGGTTCGGCTACACGTCCTGGTGATGTTGTTGCTTCGATCAGCGGTAAAACCATAGAGATCGTCAATACCGATGCAGAGGGCAGGCTTGTCGTGGCTGATGCGATCGAATATGCAAAACGTTATAAGCCGATCGCGATTATCGATATTGCGACACTCACAGGCGCTTGCGCCATTGCCTTTGGCGGTGAAGCTGTTGCGATGATGGGCAATGACAGAAAGCTCCTCGATGAGTTCAGGAAGGCAGGAGAGGAAACATATGAACGGGTCTGGGAAATGCCGTTGTTTGATGAATATAAGGATTATCTCAAGAGTGATATAGCTGACATAAAAAACGTCGGTACAAGGATCGGATCGCTCAGCGCGTCAGCCTGTTTTCTTTATGAGTTTGCCGGCCGGACGCCATGGGTGCATCTCGACATCGCGGGGACTGCATGGGTTGAAAAAGACAGGCCGTATATCCCGAAGGGAGCTTCCGGGATTGGCGTAAGACTTATACTGAACCTGATTGAGAGGTTGCAATGAAAATATCAAAAGTCTTCTGGATCATATCCTTTCTTCTTGTCCCGGCATTTGCATCAGCGTGGGGACCGTTGACTCATATTTATCTCGGCAATGAGCTTTTTTCTCTCGGCGCGCTGGTGCCGGCAGGTGTCCTTGAAATCATCAGAAGATACAGAAAAGACTTTTTGTACGGCAATATTATGGCTGATATCATAATCGGCAAGAAGTATCTGCCGGACGAAACAAGTTCACACAGCTGGGAAGTGGGGTTTGATCTTCTTACCGCTGCCAAAACAGAGCAGCAGAAGGCCTTTGTTTACGGTTATCTTTGCCATCTCGCTGCTGATACGGTTGCTCACAGTTCCTATACCGTCGATAAGAAGAACCTCAGCCACACACTTCTTGAGATGAAGGCCGACAGCATTATCGATAAGAAATACTGGTTCCAGGCTATGATGATCGACAGAAAAACTCAGATACGCAATGACTTCTTTCTTGAGAACTCCCTTGAGAGGTTTCTTTTTTCTTTCAAGACGAACAAAAGAATTTTCAAAGGCATGGTCTTTTTCTCATTCGTTAATCAGGAGAAGATCGGAGATTTTATAGACAGAAGACTGATTACATCTCTTCCCGACCGGCTGCGTATCGAGCTTTTGCACCAGGAGTCCCTTGATAAAATGATTGACCTGCTTCAAAATTTCGAAAGGTCCGAGGTGGTATCTGTCAAGCCGGGCGGCACGGCGCAGAGGGGGAAGCTTGCAAAGGCGTTTCTCCAGGTCCAGGCTGAAATGAACAACCGCCGTTTCTCCTCCCGTCAGTAGTATATATCAATACCTGTTCAGGGGCGCCGACATGACAAAAAAGATTGCAGTTATTGTTCGGGACAGGCAGGCAGAGGCATTGAGGATGGCTGTCGGCCTTACTCTGGGTGAGGCTGAAGTGAGTGTCTTTATCCTGGACCAGGCGCTGAAGCATGATGATCAGACAGTCGGAATCAGCCTCGAAACGCTCAACGAACTGGGTATCCGGCCTGTCTCGAACAGACCTGATGATAAAATCGGGTTCATGAGTACTGAAGACATAGCGCTTGCTCTTGCTCTGTGTGATACAGTCCTGTCATATTAGGTATGGCCCTGGTGTGATTTTATGCCCGTGATACGCTGATGAAAAAACGGCCCTTTTTTTCGATAAATCAATAACATAGATATCCTAAAGTTAGAATTTGAAGTTGATATCAACTCTTCTGAGATGCTAAGGTATAGTCAATGTGATAGATGTCTATCTTTCAGTTTCAAGGCGAAAGGTGGTGATCTGGTTCAACGGAAGATGTTTGGATTTCTGGTTGAGGTAATGTGCTTTGCACGTGTATAAACCAAATATAACGGGGAGAGATTATGAAGAAAATGTTGTCCGCAGCTTTGGTCCTTGCCTCTGTAGTCGGAGGGTATCTGGCCTTTACTACTGTTGATTCCAAGACATCTGTTGCAGTTGCCGCAAAGAAGATCTATACAGCTACGGTTTATGTAGCAGGGCACGGCGGTCATTTTGCAAAGGCTGACGTTACGATAGATCCGAATAATGCCGATGACCCCATCAAGGTCAATGCCATTAATAAAGTTGATATAGGCGATACTAAGACGCATAAGACCCACGATGCGAGAATCGACTCAAACGACAGCAATGTCCTGTTCTGGTCTACCTACCAGCTTGATCCCAATGGCAAGCAGCACGTAGGAAAGTCAGACCTGAAGACAGGCAAGGTGCTCGCCGATATCGCCATGGACCCTGACAAACGGGCAATGGGTGGTGAGAAGAAGATGCCCATCTATTGCGCCTCAGGGCAGTCCAAAACCAACTATATGCCTGTATTTATGGGCTCAGAAGGATATGTCGATGTCTTTGACAAAAACACCCTGAAGCACAAGCACAGGGTATTTATCAGCGATCTCGGATACAAGCCCGGCACCTATCAGTTTGTCCACGGAACGAACAGCAGTAAAATGGACAAGTTCCTGCTTAGCATGACCATGAAGGGTGAGGACGGCAAGATGAACGGAAAGATCGATTTTGTGGTTGTTGATCTCAAGGAGCTCGACAACGGCAAGTTCAAGGAACTCAAGAGGGCAACACACATGGGCGAGCCCGGCAAAACCATCAACTTCAGAAAATACTACAGCAAGGATGACAAGTATGTCTTCCAGTCTGTAGGCGACAGGTTCTGGCTGCTTGATGGCAACACCCTCGACAAGATTGATGAGAAGATGAGCACTGCCGGTGAAAACCATGACGCTATGCCTACACCGGACGGCAAATATGCCCTTCTGACCATCAGAAACGGAAAGACAGAAGCCTGCGACGCCGAAGGTAAGCCGATAATGAAAGATGGCAAGACTGTAAATATCGTTGACGGACAGATCCAGCTCTACGATTTGGACGCCAAAAAGATAGTCGGTAAGCCCGCATCCACCTGCTTTGCATGCCATAAGGGAATGGGGCTTGGCGACAAGACTGCCATCCTTTGCGGCCTCGACGCAGTCTACAAGAATTAAATCAACCTTCTTCATTCTTTCCATGCGGCTTTTCGGCCGCATGGAAAGAATGTCATAAACCATTTATAATGGTATCGTAAAAAGTCGAAATGGATAAATTATGACCGTAACATCCACGTTTTTTTCGTTTGCAGCGAGAAACCTCAGACGCAAGCCGCTTCGGACTGTGGTATTGGTCCTGGCTATCGGGCTGCTGGTGACTGCACTGGTTTTTGTGCTGTCTTTTGTGCGGCGTGTGGACTCAGTGGTGAAAGTCGCCTCAGGCCGGCTTGGCGCTGACCTGATCATCGTCCCTTCAGGTTCCCGGGGCGCTGCAGAGGACGTGCTGCTGGAAAATACGGTAAAGACTTTTTATATGGAAAAAAGTCTGGTGGACAGGATAAGGCAGCTTGACGGTATATCGGCCCTGACTTACCAGACCTATCTGGCCAGTATCGTCGGCCAGTGCTGCGATGTGCCTGAAACTGTAGTTGTTGCTTTTAATCAGGACTCTGATTTTATTATCAAACCGTGGCTTGCCACGGCTTTTGGAAGACGACTTCAAAAAGGCGAGGCCCTGGTCGGCAGCGAATCTGCCATGAATATCACCGTCGGTCTTACGGATGTGGAAGGGATCCTGTTTGGAAACATGTTCAGGATGGTCGGTGTTCTTGAAAAGACAGGGACAGGTCTGGATACAGCTATTTTTATAGATGAAGCCAATATCGGAGATATCCTCACCAAGGGCAAGACTGCGTTAAAGCCTGATCAGGTGTCCATAATCTTTGCTAGGGTAAACAAGGGTGTTGACCCATCAGCTGTCGCAGGCATTATCGAAGACTCGTTTATCGAAGTGGATGCTGTTGCCAGAAAGGATATCGGCAGGGGTATCCTTACCACACTTAAGGACCTCAACCGCATATTTATGGTGACCGTGGCCCTCGCGGCTGTCCTGTCGATTTTCCTGGTTTGGGCGATTTTTTCCGCTATTGCGGGTGAGCGGTCGTGGGAGATCGGCATAATGCGCGCGCTCGGCGCGAGGGAGCGGCATATCAGCAGGATCTTTCTGTCTGAAGTCCTGTTCATCGGCGGCATTGGGAGCATCGTAGGCATTATCGCAGGCACTGTTGTTTCAGTCTTTTTAGCAAAGCATTTTATGATGCTGAAAAATGTCCCGGATGATTTGAAAATCATTGAGCGTCTGCTGATTGCCCTTATAAGTTTTAGCGCAGGCACAGGTATTTGCATTATCGGAGCGCTTGGACCGGTCAGAAGACTTAAAAAGCTGGAACCACTTCTGGCTATCAGAAAAGAATAATATGGCCCTGATTGAATTAGACGGTATTTCAAAAATATTTACAGTCGGCGGGGCCACTATTCCTGCGGTCGATAACGTATCGCTGAGGATCGAACGTGGAGATTTTCTGTCGATTGTGGGACATTCCGGTTCAGGCAAGACAACGCTATTGTCCATTATCGGCGGGATCATCAGGCCTTCATCAGGACGAGTTCTGTTTGAGGGAGCAGATATCTGTCCCATGGCGGATGATGACCTTTCGACGTATCGCAGTGAAAAGGTCGGTTTTATGTTTCAGTTTGCAAGTCTTCTTCCCATGCTGACTGTTAAAGAGAACGTTCTGCTTCCAGGGCTCTTCAGGCAGGAACGCGACGCCAGGGACAAAAAAATGGCTGAAGAATATCTTTCTTTGGTAGGCATCAGTGAGAAGATCAATGCATATCCTTCTCAGCTGTCAGGCGGCCAGCAGCGCCGTGTTGCCATTGCAAGGGCCCTGGTGTACGAACCGCAGATAGTCCTTGCTGATGAGCCAACCGGCGATCTGGACGAGGAGACGGAGATGTCGGTCATGGAGCTTTTCAGAAGGCTCAACAGTGAGAAACAGATTACCTTTATCCTGATTACCCATAATCTTGAACTTGCAAAGATGGCGCAGCGGCAGTTCAGGATGACCCAGGGCAGGCTGGCTTGATCAGAAGAGTTTTGCGCCCTTTTCAATAACAGCTTTATCGATAATCAGGGTATTGTTTTCGAGGCTGCTTTTCAGGACAATGGGATTACACCCGCCTTTATCATGCCATTTTTCCTCTGCGAGTCCGAACTTCATACTGCATTCATTACAGACAACATCGGAGCCCTCCTGCCTGTATCCTTTCTTTGCTTTATAGCAGGTATAACACGCATCAAAATATGATGAAATCGTCCCTTTGCCGTCTGTCCTGATAAAAAAGTTGATACGCTTGCCTGCGTTTTTGTAAGTAAAGAAATGCACCTGGCCGTCGCTGACCCGGCTGAGAGGGATGATGATCCGGTTGTCTTTGACCGGAGCTTCCTGGTACATGACAGGCTGTCTGCTGCAGCCAATTAAAATGCCTGAAATATAAAGAATGAGACAGAATCCATAAAGTATTTTCATAAGAGCCTATAAGATTATTTCAGGCGCCTTTCGGTAACTTCCTGGAACTTCAATATGCCGCTGCCTTTATGGTCCCTCATGAACTCCATAGCCTCAGCTTCGCCTGACAGAGGTATAAGCTCCTCGCCCATTGGGCCCAGGACATTGCTTCCAGTGACGTAAAACATCTTTTTGGCGTCCATGAGCTTTGCTGAATAGTACTCCGTCACATAGATGCCTGCTATGTCCGAAGCTTTCCTGGCAGGGGTGTATCGTGGAATATCCAGATAATATTTGAACATGTCTTTTGGGCCGTCGAAGGCAGCGTAGCTGCCGTCTTTGAATACAATCTCAGCTATCCAATGCCTGTATTTCGCTACGAACATGCCGCAGACCGGGCACTTATCTTCATTTCTGACTTGAATCGGGTTTACGTTATCAGCTGAATAGGCTGCCTGAGCAAAAAAAAGGAGCAATGAAGGAATGAGCAAAAGATAATTTAACCTCTTCTTCATGGCAAAAACCTCCGGGAGTGCAAGACTTCATTTGCTGGAGTCTGTCTATCTTTTCGGACAGACTCTATTTAATCAGAAAGAGGGAAATCAGTCAATCGGATCAAACAAAAACACCGTCGGCCATCCTTAGGGTCCTGTGGCAGCGGAGGGAGAGTTCAGTATTATGGGTGACGATGACAAAAGTAATTCGGTATGTCCTGTTAAGTTCAAGGAAAAGTTCAAAAAGGTTATTGCCCGTTGCGGTGTCGAGGTTGCCGGTCGGTTCGTCTGCAAGCACGAGTCCTGAATCCTGCATAAGTGCGCGGGCTACTGCAACGCGCTGCTGTTCTCCACCTGACAGTTCTCCGGGCCTGTGAAGCAGTCGCATGGAGAGGCCGAGTTCGTCAAGTAGAGTTTTCGCCTTCTTTTCGACCTCTTCATAAGGCCTTTTGCCGATCAAGCCCGGAAGCATTACATTTTCAAGGGCATTGAATTCAGGCAGCAGATGATGAAACTGGAACACAAAGCCGATGCTTCTGTTTCTGAAAAGCGCAAGGGAAGAATCATCCAGACTGAAGACATCAGCTCCTTTAAACCGGATATTGCCTGAAGTGGGCCTGTCAAGCGCTCCAAGAATATGCATAAGCGTACTTTTTCCGGCGCCTGAAACGCCTGTAATACTGACCATTTCCCCAACGCTTATTGACAGGTCTATGCCCCTGAGCACCTGGAGTTCTCCTGCTTCGGTGCTGAAGGACTTGCTTATACCCGCTGCTTCTATGAGGTTACTCATAGCGCAACGGCTCCACTGGATTGACTTTAGCTGCCTGCCATGCAGGATAAATAGTTGCGAGGAAACTGATTAGTATCGCGGAAATAGATACTACGGCAAAGTCAAAAAGGCTCATCCTTACCGGCAAGTGGCTCAGATAGTAAACATCAGCAGGGAGCTTGATGATCTGGTATTTGTTGAGGACAAAACCGAGAAGATATCCTCCTGTCATGCCGGTGAGAGTGCCGATAAGCCCTATGAACAGACCCTGGAGCATGAATATTATCATGATGCTGTTGTTGGTCGCTCCAATTGCCTTTAGAATTGCAATCTCCCTGCTTTTTTCAATAACATTCATGATCAGGTTGCTGATGATATTGAACGAGGCCACGAGGACGATCAGGACCAGGATTATGAACATGGCGAATTTTTCGAGCTTGAGCGCAGAAAAAAGGTTCTTATTCATCTGCATCCAGTCCAGTACAAGAAACCCGAAACCGAGAGTCTCCTGCAGCTGCTTCTTCACTTCAGGAGCCTTGTAGATGTCCCGGAGTTTGACCTCGATGCCGGATATGCTGTCCCCGAGGCCGAAGAACTCCTGTGCCGGTTTCATGGCAGTGAGTACGAGGTTTGTATCGTATTCAAACATGCCGATTTCAAAAATACCGACAACCCTGAACTGTTTAACCCTGGGGAGCATGCCCATGGGGCCTATCTCTCCCACAGGAGAAACGATATTTATTTTGTCATCCAGAAAAATGCCGAGGTTGGCTGCCAGTTCCTTGCCGACTATAATGCCTGGTACGTCGCTGTCTTCGGAAAGCCTTTCTACGCCTCCCTCCTTTATGTGGGAAAGAATTTCGGTTGTCTTTTTCTCGATTTCAGGATCAATACCACGGATAAAGACGCCATGCGCTCTGTTGCCGAAGGAGACCATTACCTGTCCCATGACAAAGGGAGCGCAAGAGACGATCTCCCTGTTCTGTCCAATTTTCTTTTCAACCGGCCTGTAGTCGGTTATCGTGCCTTTAAAATCCCTTATGATGATATGGGCATTGGCTCCGAGGATCTTTTTCTGGAGGTCCTGATGAAACCCTGACATTACAGAGAGGACCACGAGAAGAGCCATGACGCCGACGGCTACGCCGCCGATGGATATAACGGTATTGACTGAAACACCCTTATGCTTTTTTTTCGATTTAAGGTATCTGAGGGCGATGAATATCTGATAGGGCAGTTTCATGCAAGGCTATGCCGCATTATACCTGCTGTTCCGGCTTGAGCTGGGGGAAAAGGATGACATCACGGATCGACTGAGAGTTCGTAAGGAGCATTACGAGCCTGTCAATGCCTATGCCTTCACCAGCGGCAGGCGGCATACCGTACTCAAGTGCCCTGATAAAGTCCTCATCCATTTCATGGGCTTCATCGTCGCCGGCTTCCTTTGCCGCTACCTGTGCAACAAAACGCTCCCTCTGATCAAAAGGATCATTCAGCTCTGAGAAGGCATTCGCGATCTCCCGGGAGCAGATAAAGAGTTCAAAGCGCTCAACAAGGTCAGGGGTTTCCGGTTTTCTCTTGGCAAGCGGTGAAAGTTCAACCGGATGGTCGATAATGAAGGTCGGCTGCACAAGACCTGGTTCGACTTTTTCCTTGAATATTTCATCCAGGATCCTGCCAAGCGAAGATCCTTCAGGTATGTCCATTCGCTGGGACCGGGCCCATTGCTTTGCTTTTTCAGCATCTTTGAAAATCTCCGGCGGTACCCCGCTTTTTTCGAGCGCATCAAGCATCGGGACCCTTGGCCAGGGTGGCGTAAGATCAATGATTTCATCACCGTAGGGTATTGTAAGTGTGCCGGTTGCTTTCATCGCAACCTCTGCGAAAAGCTCCTCTGTGAAGGACATTAGAAAATGATAGTCCCTGTATGCTATATAGAATTCAAGCATGGAAAATTCCGGGTTGTGGCGGGTTGATATGCCTTCGTTCCTGAAGTTTTTGTTCAGCTCATAGACACGCTCATATCCGCCGACGAGCAACCTCTTAAGGTACAGTTCAGGCGCAATCCTAAGAAAAAGGTCGGTATCCAGCGCATTATGATGGGTCCTGAACGGGCGCGCTGTTGCTCCGCCCGGTATCTGGTGCATCATGGGCGTTTCTACTTCAATGAACCCCCGGGCTTCAAGAAAATCACGAACAGCCCTTATAATCCTGCTTCTTGTTGCAAAGTTTTGCCGCACCTCAGGATTTACTATAAGATCGATATAGCGCTGCCGGTAGCGCGTTTCGATGTCCTTAAGGCCATGCCATTTTTCGGGGAGAGGTCTGATCGACTTGGTCAGCAGGGTAAACGACTTCACCTCGATTGTGAGTTCCTCGGTTCTTGTCTTAAAGAGGTGGCCCTTTATGCCTATTATATCTCCGATATCAATCTGCTTGAGCAGCTTGAAGTCTTCGCCCAACAGGTCTTTTTTGAAATAGACCTGGAGCTTACCTGCTGAATCCTGAATATGTGCAAAGGCTGCCTTGCCGAAATCCCTCATGGCAACGATCCTGCCTGCGATCGAACAGGAGATATTGTCTGATTCAAGAAACTCCCTGGATTTGTCCCCGTATGTCGATTTCAGTTCAGACGTATGATCAGCTGCTTCGTAGGAATCTCCATAGGGCTTAATGCCGAGAGCCCTTAGTTCCCTGACCTTGTTTATGCGTTGCTGAATCAAATCATTTGTATCTTCCACGATAACCTCTCGAAAAAATTTCTGAATTATGCTGTAATTTAATCTTATTGATGCATTTGGAAGGCTATTTCTTCGGCTTGTACTTTTCCATGAGATATCCGATAAGGGATTCAACCCGTGCAACGAGCTTGTCGGGATCAGGATCCGAGCCTTTGTTAACATAGTTTGCGGGGTCAAGATTCTCCATCTGCTTTCTGAGGTTCTCGTCAGCCTTTTCAGCGGAAAAAAACACGATCGGCGTCTTCTTTGCATTATTATGCGCTTCAAGTGACCGCAGGAGACGTGCAGCAGTGAGGCCGTCCATGACCGGCATATTCAGGTCTATGATTGCGATGTCTATCTGATTTTTTTCGTTCAGCAGCCTGGAGTACCCTGATATGAGTTCAAGGCCGTTTTCAAAGGACATGATATTGGATGAGAACCTGCGGGCTTTGAGCAGGTCTTCGATGATCTTCCGGGTGTACCTTGAATCGTCCGTAACCAGCGCATAGCTGTCCTGCTCAGGCCTTTGCCCCTGCTTTTCAGAGGCCCCAAAGAGGTCCTGCACATCAAGGGTAAAGCCGCAGAAGGCGCATGTGACCTCAACCCTTTCATTCCTCCTGAAGGTATTGAAAGGAACATCATCTCCGCAGCAGAGGCAATATTTTGATTCGTCCCCCATAGTGTGCATTCATTATAAAAGAGGGTTTTGGATATTGCAAGCAAAGGTATTCTGCTGCGCATTCTGATAAAGTATACGGGAGCCGGGGCTGCGTGGAGCAAATTGCCAGCTTCAGTTGCAGCGCTATAAGTAAAACCGGGATGAACAGTCCAACGGGGTGACCATATGATACTACAATTTCTTGGCGGAGTGCGGACCGTAACAGGCTCCTGTTATCTTCTGAAAGGGAGGAACTTCAGGATTCTTGTGGAGTGCGGCATGCATCAGGGGACTGATGCCGAGGCAGTGAACAGACGACCTTTTCCTTTTGATCCAGCCGGGATTGACTGTCTGTTCCTGACCCATTCTCATCTCGACCACGTAGGTCTTGTGCCGAGGCTTGTAAAGGAGGGGTTCACAGGCAGTATAATTACCACCTCTGCCACCGCGGACCTCGTTGAACTGATCCTGTATGATTCTGCCCATATCCAGGAGTCGGACACCGAGTGGCAGAACCGCAAGGCCCTGCGCTCGGGCCTTGACCTGAAAGAGCCTCTTTACCTGCCGCGTGATGTGGATATGGTCCTGCCGCTTATCACGAGAAAACACTACGGAAACGTGGAGCGGCTCTGCGAAGAGGTGCGGTACCGGTTTGTAAATGCAGGCCACATTCTGGGGTCTTCGACCCTTGAACTCTGGTATGCTGAGGATGGGAAGGAAAAAAAGATTGTATTTTCAGGGGATATCGGCAAGAAGGACAACCCGATAGTTAATGATCCTGTCTTTGTTGAGGAAACCGATTACCTTACAATAGAGTCCACATACGGAAACAGGCTCCATAAGAGCATGGAGGCGTCTGTGGATGAACTTGTTGAAGTTATAAAGACCACGTTCAGGAGGGGTGGAAACGTCATTATTCCATCATTTGCTCTTGGCAGGACGCAGGACCTGCTGCTTATTCTGAATAAGCTGGTCGAGCAGGGCCGCCTTTTCAGGATCAGTGTATATATCGACAGCCCCCTTGGTGAAAGAATAACCAGGGTCTATGCAGCACATCCCGAATATTTTGACGATGAGGCCAGGAGACTTTTTAATATCGAGAGCAGAGATGCAATGAGGATCCACTTTACCCAAAAAACAGAGGATTCCATGGCATTGAACCGGATCAGGAAAGAGGCGATTATAATTTCCAGTTCAGGCATGTGTGAAGGCGGCAGGGTCAGGCACCACCTTAAGCATAACCTCTGGAGAAGGGAGAGCAGTATTGTCTTTGTGGGTTTTCAGGCGGAAGGCACGCTGGGCCGCAGGATTGTGGACGGAGCAAAAAAAGTTGATGTTCTCGGGGAAGAGATAGTGGTAAGGGCAGGAATCCATACTCTGGGCGGTTTTTCGGCCCATGCTGATCAAGACGATCTTGTTGAATGGCTGACAAGATTCAGAAACTCTCCTGAGGTGTTTGTTGTTCACGGAGAGGAAAAGGTGTCTCTTGAGTTTAAGGCCATGATCCGGCAGAAGTTTGCGTTTAAAGCCCATGTTCCGGAGATAGGACAGGAATATGAGCTATAGCTCAACAAGTTCAGCAGACAGCTCGTTTAAATTAACGATTGCGATGGTGCTTTTTCCGTAAAGCCAGCCGCTCAACTCACCCGGGTTCACTATAAGCGCATTGCCGCGCCTCCGTATGTCCGGAACATGGGTGTGGCCATAGACAATCATATCAAAATGTCCGCTGTCCGCAAGGGCATCCACCACCTGATGTTCGTGCATGATCACGATTTTTCTCTCTGCAAGTACGAGGATGAAAGGCTGTGTGAATATCCTGGAGCCGGATAGTTTCTGCAGAAGCACCCGCTCCCCGTCGTTGTTGCCGTAAATGCCGGTGAAACCACAGGAAAGATGCTTCAGCGCCCTGAAGGTAAAAGGCGAGGTGAAGTCTCCGGCGTGGATGACATGTTCCACCTTTCGATCATTGAAGATCTCAACAGCTCTGTGTATCGCCGGAAGATTATCATGAGTGTCTGAAATCACGCCGATCAGCATATTAAAAGCGCCCATGACTTTTCACGGAGATTGTTCGGAAAATTAAAAGGATATACTATCGTTGCATTCGATTCCGGCATTACTCAAATCCTTTCAAGGCAATAGTGACAGCTTCGTAAGAAGTCCGTATACTGCGTTGCGCTGCAAAATTCGTCACTGCGACGTACCTGCAAGTACGCCTCATTCCTCATTTCTTGCGCGTCTTGTCTCCGGAGCTTTTTACAAACCTGTCTCATTTTCGACTTTTACAAGTCTGTCAATAGTGTTAATACTACAGCGGACTTTTTTGCGATGTGCTCTATGTTACGGGAAAGAAATGCAAAAAATCCGCTGGGGTGATTGTCTGTGGCAACAATTGTATCACAGCAGAGGACATTGGTAAAACCGCATTAAACTATGATATTTTAAACAATCAACTATAAAATGAAGAGGAGAAACAGAGCATAATGGCTTTAACACTGGCTGAAAAGATATTCAGGTCCCATTTGAGGGACGAGCCGTTTCCCGGCACAAAGGTCCTTGATATCGATGTTGTGATGTGTCACGAGATTACGACACCGATTGCTATAAATGACCTTGTGGAGCGCGGCAAGGACAGGGTCTTTGATCCCGACAGGATCAAGGTCGTGATCGATCATGTTACACCTGCAAAAGACACCAAGACGGCCCAGCAGGGCAGGATACTCAGGGACTGGGTCCGCAGACAAAAGATAAAGGACTTTTTTGACATCGGCAGAAATGGCGTCTGCCATGCGCTTTTTCCTGAACAGGGCTTTATCAGGCCGGGTTATACAGTGATTATGGGTGATTCACATACCTGTACTCATGGCGCTTTCGGCGCCTTTGCAGCCGGTGTGGGTACAACAGACCTTGAAGTCGGCATACTGAAGGGAGTATGCGCCTTCAGAGAGCCGAAAACGATCAGGATCAATATTAACGGCACGGTACCCAGGGCTGTTTATGCCAAGGACATTGTATTGAGGATCATCAAGGAACTTACTGTAAAGGGCGCTACAGATTGCGTTATCGAGTTTCAGGGTGATGTGGTGAAAAATATGTCCATGGAAAGCAGGATGACCCTTTGCAATATGGCGATTGAAGCCGGCGCGACCTCAGGAGTCTGCATGCCTGATGAAGTTACGGTTGAATATCTCTGGCCGTTCATTTCTTCAGAATACGCGAACAAACAGGCCGCGTTGGATGATTATAAAAAATGGTGGTCGGATAATGGTTGCGCGTATATTAAAGTGATCGACCTCGACGTCACCGGCCTGGAACCGCAGATCACATTTGGATTCAGGCCTGATGAGGTAAAAAATATCTCTGAAATGGAAGGGATTCCTGTTGACCAGATCTATATCGGTTCCTGCACGAACGGCAGGATCGAGGACCTGCGCGTTGCTGCCGGCTATCTGAAGGGACGGTCAGCAGCTTCCTCAGTAAGGGGAATCGTATCTCCTGCTACGCCAAAAGTCTTCAGGGAAGCTGATGAGGAAGGTATTATTAAAATATTTATGGATGCAGGGTTCTGTGTTACCAATCCGACCTGTGGCGCATGTCTTGGAATGAGCAACGGCGTTCTTGCACCAGGCGAGGCCTGCGCATCCACAACAAACAGGAACTTTAACGGCAGGATGGGCAAGGGCGGCATGGTCTATCTCATGAGTCCTGCGGTTGCTGCCGCAACTGCGATTGAGGGCAGGATTGCTGATCCGAGAAAGCTCAGGAGGGAAGAACTGTAATGAAAACTTTTGGAGGCAAGGTCCTTTTTCTTGATAGGTCCGATATTAATACTGACGAGATCATTCCTGCGAGATATCTGACTGAAATATCCAAGGATGCTCTCAAGTCTCACATGCTTGAGGACCTTAAGCTTGAAGCGTTCGATCCCCAGGCAATGCAGACCAGTGAGGCGCGTGTGATAGTGAGTCGTGCCAATTTCGGCTGCGGATCATCGCGGGAGCATGCTCCCTGGGTATTTGAGGTCAATGATATCAATGTGGTCATTGCCCAGAGTTTTGCCCGTATCTTCAGACAGAATATGTTCAACTGTGGCATGCTTGCCATAGAACTCCCGGAGGATGTCATTGAAAGGCTGTTTTCACACTGCGGCGGCAGTGCGGAATTGATAGTTGATTTCAATAAGGACAGCTTCACGATCTCGTCTGCCAAAGGAGCAGAGAGCATATCGTACGTGATTTCCAGGTTTGACAAGGCGCTGGTTGAGGCCGGCGGATGGGTCGAGTTCGCTGATGCCAGGTATTAGGCTCGCTATGAAACCCGAAGATAGGCTGAGAGAACTCGGGATTGCGCTCCCTGACCTTCCGACGCCATTAGGTTCCTATGTGCCGTTTGTACAGACAGGAAATCTTATTTTTATCAGCGGAATGCTGCCGCTTAAGGATGGAAAGCTTATCGCTTCCGGCAGGGTGGGCGAGTCGGTATTGCCGGATGATGCCGTGAGCTGTGCGCGAATGGCTGCCATTAACGGACTTGCTGTTCTGAGATCAGCGATCGGCAGGCTTGACCGTGTGCAACGCTGCGTCAAGGTGACCGCTTTCGTGGCGTCGGCGCAGGATTTTATAGAGCAGCCCAGGGTAGTGAACGGGGCGTCTGATTTTCTCTTTGAGGTTTTCGGCGATACTGGAAAACATGCGCGTGTTGCTGTGGGCGTACAGGTTTTGCCCATGAACGCGCCGGTTGAAATTGATTTTATTTTTGAAACTCTTCCAGCGTAGACCCAACTGCGTATCCGACATCGAGCCGGGCACCGAGCGGGCTGTGGCGCTGCAGATCCCTTTGGATTACTGCTATCGATATATTCGAAATGCTGTAGCTGTAGCCGGGAAGCGGACTCGAACCGCCGACCTGCTGATTACGAAT
>JAGVHR010000072.1 GCA_020056455.1 Thermodesulfovibrionales bacterium | reverse complement strand
ATATACCACTGTTTCGGCTGCGGCTCAGGTGGTGATGTCATAAGTTTCCTGGTCAACTATGAGAGGATATCTTTTCAGGAGGCAGTAGCTGAACTGGCCCGGAAAGCAGGAGTACCCTTGCTTTTAGTCAGGCAGGACAGGAAGGCCCTTGAAAAGGGTGAACAGATCCGCAATGCTCTAAGGGACGCAGCCGGATTTTTCTGCCGAAAACTGCATGATTTTCCCGGCGCCATGGAATATGTCCTGAAGCGCGGCATAACAGAGGAGTCCCTGGAGGTTTTCAAACTTGGATATGCGCCGGCAGGGTGGAGCAACCTTCTGAAGTATCTTAAGCAGGCAGGGCACAGTGAAAATGTTATCAGGGATGCCGGCCTTGCGATAGCCGGAGACAGGGGAGCCTATGATATGTTCAGGGACAGGCTTATCTTTCCGATTATGGCCACCAACGGCAATGTTATTGCATTCGGTGGCAGGTCTATGGATGCTTCCCTGCCCAAGTATATCAATTCGCCGGAAACAGATGTATTTAAAAAATCTGAGACGCTTTATGGCCTTTTTGCTGCCAGGGAACCGATTCGACAGCTGGAATCTGCTCTGCTCGTCGAAGGATATATGGATGTGCTTATCTGCCATCAGCACGGATTCAGGCATGCTGTTGCGCCGCTTGGAACAGCGCTGACATCCGGTCATCTACAGAAGCTGCGGAGGCTCACTAAGGATGTTGTGATCGTTTTTGACGGAGATCAGGCAGGCATTGCAGCTGCAAGAAGAGCGCTGCCGCTTTTGGGCCAAAACGATATAAATGCCAGGATACTGGTCCTTCCGGACGGAGAAGATCCTGACAGTTATCTTGGAAAGTATGGAAGCGACGCCTTCAGGGCTATGCTTGGGAAGGCGCAGTCCGTGACTGATTTTGTGCTGACAGTTTCAAAGGGGCAGCGAAGCCGGGCCGTACATGAGGCCATAGCAGTAATAGCTGACCGCAACGACCAGCTTGAAGCCGAACAGATGCTTATTGAACTGGCCGGTAAAACGAGAATAAGTGAGACTGTGCTCAGAGAGGAATACCGTAAGCTCAGAGCGAGGAAGTCCGGGGCCTTGAACCCTGTCCAACCCAGGGCAGTCCCTGCGATAGCTACCGAAGAAGAGCTTCTCCTCAGCGCTGTATTGGCATTCCCTGACAGGGCTGAAACAGTGCTATCCAGGATCAATATTGATGAAATGAGGGACAAGACCGTTTCTTCCCTTTTCCGAAAAATTGCCTGTTTGACTGACAAAACCAACAGTTCAGGCATGCTTGATGAAGCCTCAGAGCAAGAGAGGCTGCTCTTTACAAGGCTTTCGGTAGCGCCAGGATTTGATCCTGAACTCGTTGACAGGAATATAGAAGACTGTTTTCTGAAGATCGACAGGAAAAAACTGGAGGAGAGGCTCCGGCAGGCGAGAGAGACCGATGATGTACAAATGATCAATTCACTGTTACTTGAGAAAATAAAAATCATAAAGGGAAAGGGCGATGAAAGAGGATAAGGATTTCAGCGAGTACTTCGAGGAGTTTGATTTTGACGACGAAGACGCTTTTGAATTAAAGGAAGAAGCAGAGGAAACTGCTGTTGACGAAGGGAAAAAAGAAGACCATCCGGATGAAGGGGAATATGACCCGATAAAGATATACCTCAAAGAGATGGGAGGCGTGCCCCTGCTCAACAAGGAGAGCGAAATCGAGCTTGCCATGAAGATCGAAAAGGGCCAGGAGCGGCTTGCGAGGCTTGTTTTTTCGCTTCCCTTTGCAATTAACAAGCTGATTGTGCTTGGCAGCATGGTTTTATCAGGGGACGCCCCGTTTCTCGACATCGTAAAAAATGGGGAGGAAGATACCGGAGAGAACCTGGGCTATGAGAGAAAACGCTTTTATGATATAACAATCTCGATCAAAACACTGCACAGGAAACGGAAGGGTCTTCTGAAACAGATGCTGGAGGCAGGAGGGAAACAGGACCGGACGCTTATCAGGGACCTTGCCGGCAATAGAGAGAAAATTCTGAAGGAAGTGAAGGCCCTGAACCTCAGGGATGATGTTGTCCATGCCTTTTCCGAAGAACTGAAGAAGGTGGTGATGGACCTTGACAAATTGCATACACAATTGCGATATGCTGAACAAAAGGCCGGATATCTCGGGACAGACCTCGCAAAGGCGAAAAAAAGGCCCCTTGTCAAGTCCGTCAGGAACAGGGCGATAGCCGGAGAGCTTGAGGAGATCGGACGTGAATGCGGGGTCCTTAAAGAAAAGATAAGGGAGATAGAGAACCTTTTTGGTGTCAGTTATGAAGAGATGCGCAAGGCATTCAAGATCATGCGCGATGAGGAGAGAAACATCGATGACGCAAAAGGAAGGCTTACAGAGGCCAACCTGAGGCTTGTCATAAGCATTGCAAAACGATATATCGGCAATGGCCTTGGTTTTTCCGATCTCATTCAGGAAGGCAATATAGGCCTTATGAAGGCTGTCGAAAAATTCGAATACAAGCGGGGCTACAAGTTCAGCACTTATGCAACCTGGTGGATCCGGCAGGCCATTACCCGCGCTCTTGCGGACCAGTCGCGTACTATCAGGATACCGGTGCATATGGTCGAGTCCATTAACCGGATGACCAGGGCCATGAGAGAGCTTGTGCAGGAGAAGGGCAGGGAGCCCTCATCAGATGAAATAGCGCAGAGAATGAATATCCCGGCAGACAAGGTAAGGGGTATGCTTAAGATATCGAAAGAACCGATTTCGCTTGAAACACCTGTTGGTGAGGAGGACGACAGCCACCTCAGAGACTTTATCGAGGACAAGTCTACGCTTTCGCCATTGGATATCGCAATCCAGGATGATATGAGAAAGGGCATTGATATGGCTCTTTCATCTCTGACGCCAAAAGAGCAGGAGATCATCAAGAAGCGGTTCGGCATCGGCGATGAAGTTCCTCATACCCTTGAAGACGTGGGCATGGAATACGAGGTCACCCGGGAGCGAATCAGACAGATCGAGGTCAAGGCCATCCGAAAGCTCCGCCATCCTTCACGGAGCCGATGGCTGAGGACATTCATCGAAAGCTCATAAGCTTTTTACAAACCCGCTTCATTTTCGACTTTTTACAAGTCTGTCAACGTTCAATGCCGTAAGTATTTATTTTGTCCCAGAGGGTTTTCCGGCTGATGCCGAGAATCTCGGCTGTCTTTGTCTTGTTCCCTTTAGTGATCTTCAGTATTTTGATGATGTGCTCCTTCTCAGCCTCAGATGCCACTCCCGTAAGTGAGGCAGGCGGGCCCTCCCCGGTCTTTGCAAGGAGAAAGGGCGGCAGGTCGTCTCTGGTTATCAATCCTGAGACTGAAAGGGTCAGGCAACGTTCAATAACGTTTTGAAGTTCCCTGACATTACCGGGGAAGCTGTAGCTCATCAGGGCATCTACTGCATCGCTGGAAAATTGAACGTCATACGCCAGGTTCCCTTTGCATTTTTTAAGAAAGAAGTCAAGCAGTCCCGGGATGTCCTCCCTGCGTTGCCGCAGAGGCGGCAGTGTGATAGGTATGACGTTCAGGCGATAGTAGAGGTCCTGGCGGAAGACGCCCTTCTTCACCTCTTCTTCAAGGTCCTTGTTTGTGGCAGCTATGATCCTTGTGTCCACTCCGAGAGTTTCCGTCCCTCCGACACGTTCAAAGGTCCTCTCCTGTATTACCCTTAGAATTTTGGCCTGCGTTGCAGCCGGGAGGTCTCCGATCTCATCCAGAAAAATCGTCCCTCTGTCGGCCATCTCGAACCTGCCCGGTTTTTTCCTGACGGCGCCGGTGAAGGCCCCTTTTTCATGTCCGAACAATTCGCTTTCTATAAGGCCATCAGGAAGTGCCGCGCAGTTGACCTTGATCAGCGGCATGTTTTTTCTGCTGCTCTGATAATGAATCATCGTGGCTATGAGTTCTTTGCCTGTACCGCTTTCCCCCATGATCAGTACGTTTGAGTCCGAACGTGAAACCCTTTCAACAAGTGAAAGGACCATCTTCATGGCGTTGCTTTCCCCGACAATGTTGGGAGCGCTGAAGCGTTTCCCTATATCTTTTTTCAGCCTTGTGTTTTCTTCTCTCAGCAGCTTGACTTCCAGCGCCCTGCCTACTATCAACAGGAATTCGTCAAGGGCAAAGGGCTTTGTTACGTAGTCAAAAGCCCCGAGCCTCATGGCTTCGACTGCGTCTTTGATGGTGCCGTAACCGGTCATCATGATTGTCTGACAGTTGCCGGATTTCGATGCCTCCTCAATGACTTTAAAACCGTCGATATCGGGAAGTCTTACGTCTGTGACCACCAGATCGAAGGTGTTCTCCTTAAGCGCATCAATAGCATCTCCCCCGGTGTCAACGGGAAAGACATAATAGCCTGCGCCGAGGAAGGAGTCCTCGAGCGTTACCCTCATCAGCTTGTCATCTTCAACCAGAAGTATTTTTGCCTTCATCTGGCCCCGGGCAGCGTTATGACAAATCTGCTTCCCTTTCCAGGTTCGCTTTCAACAGTTATTTCTCCGCCGTAGTTTCTAATAATTTCATAAGTCAGCCAGAGGCCGAGGCCGGTCCCTTCCCCTGGAGGTTTCGTAGTAAAGAACGGGTCAAATATCCTTCCGATATTCTCAGGCAGAATACCTTCACCCTGGTCGATGAACTCCAGTCTGATCATTGAGTCCTGTCTGTAACCTCTGACTTCGATGATGCCGCCTTTTTTCATGGAGTCAAGAGCATTGATAAAGAGGTTCATGAGGAGCTGCTGGAAATCATGTACGTCGAAGTTGATCAGAAGATCGTCGGATACTTTATTCATGAATCCGATCCTGTCCCTGTCCAGTCTATATCTCAAAAAAGCATAGGCGCCTTCCACTGCGCTTTTAACATTGACCTCCACCGGCATGTGTTCGGTCTTTCTTGACATCCAAAGCAGCCTGCTGACCGTGTTTTCGATCTGCTCAAGGCCCTCTCTGGCGAGGCCGAGATATTTGTCTCTGAGTACAGGTTTTTCGATATTGCTGACGAGCATCTGCAGACAGTTAAAAAGCCCGCCGAGGGGGTTGTTTATCTCATGGGCGACTCCTGAGGCAAGAATTCCGATGGATGCGAGCTTCTCTGAACGAACAAGTTTTTCATGGGTTTTTTTCAGTTCGTCATTTGCCTGCCTTATTCTCGCCATCATGCTGTTAAACCTGTCCCCAAGCAGCGCCAGCTCGTCATGTCCGCGGATATCCACCTTTACGTCGAGGAAGTCTGCCCCGGCTTTTTCCATTGCGCCTGCAAGATGTGTGATAGGTCCGATAAACCGCCTGCTGAGCACCAGGATCAGGCCGAAGCCGGCAGCCAGTACAAGCAGGGTGAATATAACTATACGCAGCATGACTGAACGGACCTCGTTTTCAAGTTTTTCCAGAGATACTGCCAATTTCAGTGTTCCCCACTTCTTCTTTCCTATGGACAGCGGAGTGGAAAAGACAACAGCGTCGTGGCCGCTTTCCTTATCAAAGAACCTCTGGGCAAGAGTATCCTCTGCCTCCAGCGCCTTCAATGTCATAGGATCGGAATAAATCTTTCCGAATTCATGAAAGTCATTGTGTGAAAAAACCCTGCCCTGTGAGTCCAACACTGCAATGTAGAGAAGCCCTATATCCTGGTTGCCGAAAATTTCAGTTATGTAATTGTCTATCAGACCTCCCTCTTCGACCAGACCGAGCCGCTCGTAAATAAGGTCGTTTACAACGGGGATCGCAAGTGTTTCGGCCAGCAGCCTGCCCCTTTTTTCGATCTCGGAATACAGTATAGTGCTTTCGCGCTTTGCCATCCAGAAGCCTAACAGGGTCATAAGAAAAATAATGGAAGCCGAGGTAAGCAAAACGAATTTCCTCTGAAGGGTAAGATTTAAAAGCTCCGGATACTTCACTGCAGCTCCATCTGATTATTGCTCCGCAGAAGATGGCAGATGATATTTGACGCTAAACCCGGGGATTATCATCTGGTCCGATCGCATTTTCCCACTCGGCAGGGGTATTTACGTTTTTCCATGCGCGCTCAAGATGTTTTGGTACCACCGGCATAATAACCTTGGGATGGCCTGACAAAGGCTGGAGTTTTGAAATTCCAAGGTCCTGAAGCGTCTGCACATGAGAGAAGAACATAGGCTCAAAGACCGCGCCGGTTGTTTCCACCCCCTTGCTTCCT
>JAGVHR010000059.1 GCA_020056455.1 Thermodesulfovibrionales bacterium | reverse complement strand
TTCTTAATGTCCATAATGCCGGCTTCAGGTGGCTGGCGCTCAGCGATCAGCAAGGCACTGCTGATTGCCGATTACCAAATGCTGACTGCTGCACTTTACTCCCATTCAATCGTTCCGGGCGGTTTTGAGGTGATATCGAGAACAACCCTGTTGACGCCTTTAACTTCATTAATTATCCTGCCGGAGATACTTTCCATAACATCATAAGGGATTTTTGCCCAGTCCGCAGTCATGCCGTCGAGGCTGGTAACAGCGCGGACTGCAATCACGTTTTCATAGGTACGCTCGTCCCCCATGACCCCCACGCTCTTGATCGGCAGAATAACTGCAAAGGCCTGCCAAATTGCCCGATAAAGGCCGGCAGCCTTTATCTCTTCAAGAACGATCGCATCAGCTTCTCTCAGGATATGAAGCTTGTCTTCCGTTATATCACCGATACACCTGATCGCCAGACCAGGGCCCGGGAATGGCTGTCTCCAGCAGATCTCTTCAGGAAGTCCAAGTTCCTCTCCGAGAAGCCTTACCTCGTCTTTGAAGAGTTCTCTCAGCGGTTCGACAAGCTTCAAATTCATCACCTCAGGCAGACCACCTACATTATGATGGCTTTTTATTACTGCCGAGGGGCCTTTAAAAGATACACTCTCTATTACATCAGGATAGAGAGTGCCCTGGGCGAGGAACTCCGCGTCCCTGATATTTTTTGCCTCTTCTTCAAAGATAGCTATGAATTCGTTTCCGATGATCTTCCTCTTCTTCTCAGGGTCAGTGATTTCCTTGAGCCTTTCGACAAAACGTTTTTTTGCATCGACACTGATGAGCTTCAAATGGAAATGGTCTTCAAAGGTCTTTCTCACTTTTTCGGCTTCACCTTTTCGGAGCAAACCATTATCGACAAATATACAGGTGAGCTTGTCTCCGATAGCCTTATGGATGAGCAGAGCAACGACTGAAGAGTCAACGCCTCCGCTTAACGCGCAGACAACAGTCTTGTCCCCGACCTTTGCCCTGATATCAGCTGTTGACCACTCGATAAAGGATGCCATCTCCCAGGTGGGACTGCAACCGCAGATGGTGAAAACGAAATTATGCAGGATGCGGGCGCCTTCATCTGTGTGCGCAACCTCGGGATGGAACTGAAGGGCATAGAAATGTCTCTGAATATCAGCCATCGCTGCTACCGGAGAATTGGCTGTGTGCCCGATTACCGTGAACCCTTCAGGCAGGGCTTCAATCTTGTCACCGTGACTCATCCAGACCTTTGTCTGTTGAGATAAACCCCAGAGAAAGTCAGTGTCATCGTCAATGCTCAGCTCTGCGCGGCCATATTCCCTTTTGGTCGATTTCGCGACTCTGCCTCCGAGATAATGGGCCATGAGTTGCATGCCGTAGCATATGCCGAATACCGGAATTCCGAGGTTGAAGACCTCCGGGTCCGGAGCCGGGGCCCCATTATCATAGACACTGGAAGGCCCGCCTGACAGAATAATGCCCTTTGGCTGAAAGGCCTTGATCCTTTCTATTGGAGTATTGAAAGGGACAATCTCTGAATAGACCTTGGCTTCGCGAATTCTTCGGGCGATCAGCTGTGTGTATTGCGATCCGAAATCGAGGACTAATATCTTGTCTTTATGCATGGCTGTTCATATGGTGTCCGGCAGTTTTCAGCACGCGCTACCACTCAGGCCTGTAGTTGGGAGCTTCTTTTGTTATGATGACGTCATGGACATGGCTTTCCCTCAACCCGGCATTTGTGATCTGGACAAAGCGGGCTTTCCTGCGGAATTCGGCAAGATTCTTTGCCCCGCAGTATCCCATGCCCGAGCGAAGGCCTCCGAGCAGCTGATGAGCAGTCTCGGCCAGGGAACCCTTATGGGGCACCCTGCCTTCAACACCTTCAGGCACGAGCTTCTGTGTTTCAACGCCTTCCTGCTGGTATCTGTCCTTTGTCCCCTGGGTCATGGCGCCGATGGAGCCCATACCTCTATAGACCTTGTAGCTCCTGCCCTGGAAGAGTACAATCTCGCCGGGTGATTCATCGGTCCCGGCAAAGAGGCTGCCGATCATGACTGAACTTGCGCCGGCTGCCAGTGCTTTTGCGATGTCTCCTGAATACTTGATGCCGCCGTCAGCAATGATCGGGATATTGCTTTTGCTTGCAACAGAGTAGCAGTCCATGATTGCCGTGAGCTGCGGCACTCCTGCGCCGGCAACAATCCTTGTAGTGCAGATGGAACCCGGTCCGATGCCGATTTTGACGGCATCAGCGCCTGCCTTTATGAGGTCGAGTGTGCCTTCGGCTGTGGCTACATTTCCTGCTATCACTTCGATGCTGAACTTCTTCTTTATCATCTTTAATGCCGATATGACTGCCTTTGAGTGGCCATGGGCCGTATCAATGACGAGCAGGTCAGCTCCGGCATTGACGAGTAGTTCCGCACGCTTCATGGTGTCATCACCTGTGCCGACTGCAGCTCCTACCATGAGTCTGCCGAGTTTGTCTTTGCAGGAATTTGGATATTTCCTGCGTTTCTCTATGTCTTTGATGGTGATAAGTCCCTTCATGCGGTAGTCCTTGTCGACTATCGGCAGTTTTTCGATCTTGTACTTGTTCAAAAGGTCTTTTGCCTCATCGAGTGTTGTTCCCGGCCCGGCAGTGATAAGCCTTTCTTTGGTCATGACGTCAGAGACCTTCCTGGTAAGATTCTTTTCGAACCTGAGATCCCGGTTGGTAAGGATGCCGACAAGCTTGCCGTTTACGGTCACCGGTACACCCGAGATCTTATACCGTTCCATAAGTTCTGTAGCTACTGATATGGGGGCTTCAGGCGTAACCGTGAACGGATCTATGATCATTCCGCTTTCCGATTTCTTTACTTTATCTATTTCGATGGCCTGACGTTCGGGGGTCATTGCCCTGTGGACTATACCGATGCCGCCTTCCCTGGCCATTGCTATCGCCATTGAGGCTTCGGTAACAGTATCCATTGCAGAAGTAAGAAGAGGCACGTTGAGGCGTATTTTTTTTGTCAGGTTTGTATGAATGACCACATCCCTGGGAAGCACTTCTGATTTGGCCGGAAGCAGCAATACATCATCAAATGTCAAGCCGGTTTTGATTTTGTCGGATTTAATCCTATCAGACATGAAGTTCTCCTGAATTTTTAAAAAATTTTACCATGCCGGGATTTGATAAAGCAAACAGTTGGATTTTCCGCTTGACATTCATGGATGCAGCTGAGATATACTTCCATGTCGTACTTCCTGAACAGGGAAATTACTTTTTTAATTGGGAAACACTTTCTTGCGCGTATCACTGAATTAGTTGCAAAATATGCCTGGCATAAAACTTGTTATCTTGATTTCAGGTCGTATAATATTCGTAAGGGAAAGGGGGTGAAGAGATGAAGAAGACAGTAATTTTTGTTGCTTTGCTTGTTATCGTTGCTTTTGTAGGCAGTGCGCTTGCAGTTCCTCCCGGAAAGACCGTTGAGTTTGCAGGAGGAGGCGCAGGCAAGGTCGTATTTGACGGCAAGACACACGCCGACAAAGGTCTGAAATGCAATGATTGCCACACAAAGATCTTTCCGATGAAGAAGGGCGGCACATATAAAATGGCCGACATGAACACCGGCAAGAACTGCGGCGTGTGCCACGACGGCACCAAGTCATTCAAGACCAGTGATGCAGCTAACTGCGGCAAATGCCATAAGAAATAGTTGTGTCTGAGCAAAAAAAAAGCCCTCTGGAGATTCAGAGGGCTTTTTTTTTGAGCACAGCCGGCTCTTTCCGGCAGAATTCCTATATCCGCGTGAGCCAGGATTCGTATTTTTTGTTTTTGCCCTTGACGACATCGAAGAAAATGGACTGGAGTTTCTTTGTGATCTTACCCCGGCTGCCTGTTCCTATTGTCCTGTTGTCGATCTCTCTGATAGGTGTAACCTCTGCGGCTGTGCCGGTGAAAAAGGCCTCATCAGCGATGTATATCTCATCCCTGGTGAACCGTTCTTCAACCACCGGGATCTTATTGTCTCTGGCAATCTCCATGATGCTGTTGCGTGTTATGCCTTCAAGGATCGAAGTGAGCGGAGTAGTCTTAAGCCGGCCATCCCTGACAATAAAGATGTTTTCGCCGCTGGCCTCCGAAACATATCCTTCAGGGTCCAGCAGCAGGGCCTCGTCGAAACCGCAGGCAATGGCCTCTTTCTTGGCAATCTGTGAGTTCACATAGTATCCGCATACCTTTGCCCTCGTCATCGCAGAGTTCACATGATGTCTGGTATAGGACGAGACCTTTATCCTGATTCCTTTTTCAATCCCTTCGTCGCCGAGGTATGCGCCCCAGGGCCACACAGCGATGGCCACACTGATAGGGTTGCCCTTTGGATAAAGACCCATGGCCCCGTAACCTATATAAACGAGTGGCCTTATGTAACATTCCCTGATCTTGTTTACCCTGACAGTTTTGATTATAGCCTCTGTGATTTCCCGCTTCGAATAAGGGATCTCGACCGTGAAGATGTGTGCTGAGGCGAAGAGCCGGTCAACATGCTCTTCGAGCCTGAATATTGCAGATCCCTTGTCGGTTTTATAGCAGCGGATGCCTTCAAACATGCCGAGACCGTAATGCAGCGTGTGAGTAAGGATGTGCACATTTGCATCATCCCAGGCAACGAGCTTGCCGTCCATCCATATTTTTTCTGTTTTAGTAATCATAGTGGCTTATTTAAGCAGGACGGACATTGCCCTGTCAACCTGAATTGAAGGAACGTGTATCTACATTTTTTCAGGCGCAGAAACGCCGAGAATCGTGAGCGCATCGGACAGCACTGTCCTGATCGCATAACAGAGGCTGAGACGAGCGCGGGTGAGCCCTGTATCCTCGCCGATGACCCGGTGATTGTGATAATACGTATGGAATATGCCTGCGAGCTCCTGGAGATAGAAAGTGATCCTGTGGGGCTCAAAAGAGCGGGCTGCGCTTTCAAGTACCATGGGGTAGGAGAGCAGTTTCTTGATCAGTCCCAATTCTTCCGGGCTGGTCAGGCAGGAAAGGTCGGGATCACTTTCTGTATCGAGGCCTTTTTCCTTGGCATTGGCAAGGATACTGTTGATTCTGGCGTTTGCATACTGAACATAATAAACCGGATTTTCAGCAGACGTAGCTGTTACCACATCCAGATCAAAATCAAGATGGCTGTCGGATTTCCTTGTGAGGAACATGAATTTGGTAGTATCAGGGCCTACGAGGTCCATGATCTCGCTCAGCATAACAAAGTTGCCGGCGCGTTTGGACATCTGCAACGGCTCACCATGCTTCAGCAGATTGACCATCTGTACAAGAATGACCCTGAATCCGGTGATATCATATCCGAAGGCCTGCATTACGGACTCAATCCTTGGAATATAGCCGTGGTGGTCGGCTCCCCATATATCAATGATGATATCGAAATCCCTGTTGAGCTTGTTTTTATGGTAGGCGATATCCGAGGCGAAATAGGTAAACTCGCCGTTGCTTTTGATCACTACCCTGTCCTTGTCGTCCTTAAAGCCGGAAGAGCGGAACCAGACCGCATTTTCCAGTTCGAAGATGAATCCCTTCCGGTTCAGGTCGTTGATGGCTGTTTGGACTTCGTCTTTTGCGAAGAGCTCTCTTTCGCTCACCCAGTTATCAAAATCTTTTATGGAAAAGCGTGAAAGGTCTCTTTTAATAAGCGAGAGCATTCTTTTATAGGTCCAGGTGGTCATCTCCTCACCGCACTCATCAAAAGGAACGTCTCTATATTTTTCTCCTGCCTCTGCAAGAAGGGCTACGGCTTCGTCTTCGATATACTGGCCCCTGTAGCCGTCATCAGGAAGGGGTACGTCATTGCCGAGGAGATGCTGATAGCGTGCAAATACGGAAAGACCAAGCAGCTTAACCTGTCTGCCTGCATCATTGATATAATACTCCCGCTCCACCTTGTAGCCTGATTCAACGAGAAGGTTGCAGAGGGCATTTCCCACTGCCGCGCCCCGTGCATGGCCGATATGAAGCGGGCCGGTTGGATTTGCGCTTACAAACTCTATCAGCGCTTTTTTCCCCCTGCCTATGTTCTCACGGAGGAAAGACTTATCGGAAACAAGAAGCTTTTTTAGTGAATCATGAAGATACCGTTTGGTGAAAGTGAAGTTGATAAACCCCGGGCCTGCAATGTCAATCTTCTCAAAAATATCCTTGTCCCCAATGGCATGTACGATATCTTCCGCTATCTTCTTTGGGGCTTTTTTCAGTGACCGGGCAAGGCCCATGGCAAGGGGAGTAGAGATATCTCCAAACGATCCCTCACGGGGCACCTCGATTTCGATGACCGCGCCCTGTGGCATGCCAAGTGCCTCAAGGGCATCTGAAAGTATTGCAGTAAGGTCTTTTTTCATGGAGATACAGTGTAAATGCCGTTTCTTCTGAAAGTCAACCATCCTGCCTAACGCGTATCAAGGCCTAACGCAATATCGTCAGGTATTGTGTATAATAACGCACAATTACAGAGAAAAAGAGGAGATGTATTTTGAAAATAGCGATAATTGGCCTTGCAAATTCCGGCAAGACAACGATATTCAACGCACTTACCGGCCAGAACCTTGAAACTACAACCTATCCGACACTTAACGCAGAGCCCCACATGGGGGTGGTAAAGGTCCCTGACAGCCGGATCGAAAAGCTTGCAGTGATATTCAAGCCCCGGAAGACAACCTATGCTACGGTTGAATACGTCGACTATATCGGTCTTACCAAAGGTGATATGGAGCAGAACCGGAAGGTTTTTGACCTCATCAGGGACGCTGATGCCCTTGTTCATGTAGTGCGTGGGTTTGAGGACGAGTCGGTTATCCATCCCCTTGAATCAACGGACCCGCGCAGGGATGCGGAGACACTTGAGCTTGAAATGGTTTTCGGTGACCTTGAGCTTGTGGATAAGAGACTTCAGAGGATGGATGATGGCCTGAAGCGAGGCAAGAAACCCGAGGAGACTGAGAAAAGGGCGCTGCTCAAATGCAAGGAAATACTGGAGCAGGAAAAGCCGCTCAGAGACGTTGTATTCACTGAGGACGAACAAAAAGCCATGCGCCATCTTCAGTTTATGTCAATCAAGCCGGAGGTTATTTTGCTCAATGTTTCTGAGGCCGATCTTAACTCAGAGGCCACTGCATGGACCTTGAAAAAAGTTCAAGAATACTTTCAGGGAAACCAGGTTAAGATATTGAAATTATGCGGAAAAATAGAGATGGAAATAGCCCAGCTTTCTGCTGAAGAGGCAAAGGCGTTTCTTGAGGATCTTGCGATAGATGAACCTGCCCTCAACAGGCTGATCCGTGTTTCATACGAGCTTCTTGGTCTTATTTCCTTTCTCACAAGCGGTGAGGACGAGGTCAGGGCCTGGACCATCAGCAGGGGCACGAGCGCTCAGAAGGCAGCCGGAAAAATCCATTCTGATATTGAGCGCGGGTTTATCAGGGCTGAGGTGGTTTC
>JAGVHR010000179.1 GCA_020056455.1 Thermodesulfovibrionales bacterium | reverse complement strand
CGCGCCACCCTTCGCTGGGCACGCCAATAGTCAAGTCTGACCCCATTGTCCTCTCACAAGAGCACCTACTTCAAAGGTGCACCTTCGCGCATAAAAATATCAGGCAACAAGATTACTTTTTCTCCTTTCTCGCTAATTATTGATAGCTTAAATTCTCTCTCTGTGAATATCTTGCGAAGGGTTATATATCGCGCCTTCAGAACAATTATTTCCAGAACAGACGGATTATTATCTTGACACTTTTCACCCCCTAAGACTGAACCGCTTTCAAGAGGCCTAAAAAAACCAATATTTTCATAACATCCATTTCGTGATGTGGAAAAGAAATCGGGATATTTTGTATCATAGCCCCCTGAAAAGGTTGATTCCGCCTTATCAAAAAATATTAGCACTTGAGCATTTTCAATTGGAGCGAATGACCTAAAGACCTTCACACATCCCCTGACCGTGTATCTTATCATGGCGCATTTAGCAATAGAATTTGCAGGCATAATTAGCATTATACCTATTAAAACCGAAAGCATAACCTTTTTCCACATTTTCATTACCTCCCGAAACATTGATCTTCGATAGCATATGCCTGGATCTCGCGATAAGGGATGTTGAAATAATTAGACCACATTAGGTGGACCGCCTCATGTAATAATGTTGATGCCGGCTTACCGCAAAATACCGGATCATCGAAGGCGGCATGGCCCACGCTGATTCGATTTGAGAAGAAATCAGACAAATTGCTAATCTCTCCGCAGTTATTACCAGGGGCATAAATTATTGTTGCTTTGTCAAGCAACCCCATTAATCTGTTGGAGTAATCCCCCGCGCAATTGGTACTTCCAAGCACATTTATAGCTTCGCTTCTTGCTTGGTTTATGCGTTGTGTGACAGTTAAATTATTTTTGACTTCTTGTACACTCTTCACCCCTGCCGCCCCTCCATCCTTCGCAGTCTGCGTATCAGTACTATTGCCTGGCGATTTCGAAGCCCCACTTATAGCCCCCATAACCCCGCCAATAGCACCCCCCATGAGCATACCTTGCCCTATATTGCCTCCATTGAAAGCTGCATTTATTCCTCCTGCAACCATTCCACCCGCAGCCCCTCCAGTGCTTGCCGCTGTCGTTCCACCAATAATCCCACCGACAGACAATAGCTACAATAGTCTGACCCTTCACTTTTTGGAAAATATAACAAACCATCCTATTACAGATATAAAAACTAAAATAATACCAAGAGCTTTTATGTTTCGCGCCGTTATTTCTATCCGAGGCCGCTTAGAGAATGGGAGCATAAGTGTTCGCAAGTTATAAAGGAAAGCAAGAACATTACTTGCCACTACATGAAACAAACCCAAGATCGTGAAGACAAATAAAACTTCCACTTCTTCCTGTAGTGCCGCAGCGGCCACTATGCTCTGCTTCAGCTTAAATTCAAATAAAAAGAAAAATATCAAAAAAATTGGAACGTACAAAAGTTCTTTAAAATGCCTTTTGGGCAATTTTGACTCTTTATCATCCAAATTTGTTTCCATTTATAAGATTCCTATTTGCCAGTCTGTCCATAAAAGAAGGACGGGGGGAAACTCGTTCCATAGTGAATGCTACCACCAGTTACCCCATTTGAATTAAAATTGACACCTGCTCCCAATCTTCTTCCTCCAAACCCAGTTTCAACGTCACCCTTCTCCCCGAATGTAAGATCGACAGATAATCCTATGAGTGCCGTGGAATGGCCCTTACTAAACCCGTCACTACTTACACTAAAATCATGCATTAATACGGTTCCTGTAATGCCGAGAGACATTTTAGGCAGTTCAGATGAACCGCCAAATGTGCCGAGTTTAGTTTCATCGATATCTCCGGAATCCATACAAATGCGGCCAGGCGGGCAACCACCTTCTTCTACATCTCTACCGGCGACCCGGTGCATCATCTTAATTACACAAATACCCAATCGCTGCCATCTCGTTGCCGCCGTTAGCGCCGGCCTGTATTCCGCCAATATAAGCACTCAATATCATCACTGAAAACACCACATCATCGATTATGAAGAAGTGCCCACTTGGATCGCTATATATAATCGGTGACTGAGGAGTTTTTTGCAAACTTGCGTTGACGAGAATATGTGGTAGACTGCGTAAAAGTTATCATAGGAGGTCTGTTATGAAGAGACCGGCTTATTTGATCACCCTTGTTGCCTTCTGCATTATATTTTCTGCCTTGATCTCATATTCAGCCGACAATCAATATGCAGGCGTTCAGACATGCAGGGGATGCCATGAGCAGGAGTATGACAGTTATTCGAAGTCTGTGCATGCGAAGAAAGCGATAGCTTCCGGACCGGCAAACCTGCAGGCCTGTGAGTCATGTCACGGGCCTGGTTCAGGTCACGCGGAAAAAGGAGGCGGACGGGGTGTGGCCATTACCGGATTCGGCAGCAAGGCCGATGCTGCCGTGAAGACCGGCGTATGTCTTTCCTGCCACGAACAGACAACGCATCTTGCCTTCTGGTCCATCGGCAGGCACAAGTCTGCAGGAATTTCGTGCGACATGTGTCATTCGATGCACAGAGGCATGGAGAAAGGCCTGAAGAAGAGGCAGCCTGACCTCTGCTTTGACTGCCATAAGGACATAAGGATACAATCCAACAAGCAGTCCCATCATCCTCTCAGAGAGGGCAGGATTGGCTGCTCAGACTGCCATAACCCTCATGGCGGATTCGGCCAAAAGATGATCAGGGCCGATTCCGTCAATGAACTTTGCTATAAGTGCCATGCAGACAAAAGGGGGCCCTTCAGGTTTGAACATTCGCCTGTTGTTGAAAACTGTCTGAACTGTCATGAGGCGCATGGGTCGAACCATAACAAGCTGTTGGTAAGGAAGACCCCTCAACTCTGCCAAAGTTGCCATCAGACAAGTCTTGCCCTGACCCATACCAATGTTCCTTATACCGGCAGGGACGGTTTTGCCGGCAATGCAAGCGGGTTCCTGGTCAGCAGGGCCTGTGTCAACTGCCATACAAATATTCACGGAAGCAACGGCCCTGCAAGCGACGGCCGGCGTTTCTTCAGGTAGGAGGCGCAACGATGAGAAACAGAACAATAAAACCGGCTGCATTTTTTGTCCTCATGCACTGTCTCATAATATTTACGTTTACTCCCGCCTTTTCAGAGGAGAAGAGTTTCGAGGGTGAGATTTCGGTAAAGGGCACACTCGCAGACGTTGACGGAGACCAGGCCAAGTTCAATGAGTACCGGGACATCACAGACGGCCTCTACAGCCGGATACGTCTGAAATATGACAGCGATGCATATTTCATGAAGTTTAAAGCAGCGGACATAGGGTATGATTCACAGAAATATTCGCTCGGCGGCGGCTTGTGGGGAATATTCAGCTATAATCTTTTTTATGACGAAATCCCGCACAATATTACTTTTGGCGCACGCAGCTTCTATTCCGGTATAGGCGGCAATATCCTCACCGGCACGCCGAATACGCTTGTCAGCTCCTGGAATGCATTTGACTATTCAACAGAAAGAAAGCAGTATGGCGCCGGATTCAAGCTCGATCTGCTCAAGCCTTTTTTCCTTGAAGCTGCCTTCTCGCGGGAAGACAAAAAAGGCATCAAACCGTCTTCTGCCGGGGCCCCTGCTTCTTTCCCGTTTATAATAATTGCGCTTCCGGAGCCTGTTGACTACAGGACCGAGTCTGTAAGCCTTGAAACAGGATATGTCAGGCGGCCTTTCTTTGCCTCGTTGGCGTTTTATTACAACAGGTTCGAAAACGCCGATAATAATCTTTTTTTCGACACAGGGTTCTCTACTGATACACTCACACTGCCGCCTGACAACAGCTACCACAAGATATCCTTCAAGGGCGCGGTGGATCTGCCTCTTCAGAGTCGATTGAGTCTGAACATGGGAACTGCAACAGCGAGATCAGACGCTGATTTGCTCGGTTTCACATCTTCGGCAGACACGCGCTTCGACGGGAAGGTCGATACGAAAAATGCAGATGTCGTGCTGGTCACCAACCCTGCAACCTTTCTTAATGCAAGAGGCTTCTATAAATATTACAACAGGAAAAACAGGTCTGATGAAATCGACGATGGCGCCTTGAACACACTGTTCGATTACAGGAAGAACTCCTATGGTCTGGAGGTTTCGGCAAAGCTTCCCGCAAGGTTTTCCCTGGCTGCCGGGTACAGGCGCTATAAGACAAACTATAACAACAGGATTGACGTTGACAGGACAATGGACGATTTCTATGATGTTTCGTTAAAATGGGCAGGGCTTGACTATCTGAATGCCATGCTTGGATACGAGAAGCTGAAGAGAAATACCGGTTTTATTACCCCTGCCGACCCAGCCGTGGCAGCAGTCGAAAGATTCATCGGCAGGTATGATGCAGCTCCGCTGGACAGGGATACGTTCAAGATTTCAATTGACATCATGCCTGTGGAAACCCTCAATTTCACACTGGGCTACAGGTATAAAAAGACCGACTATAACGATACTATCCTGGGTCTGAGAGAGGATAAACGGGATGAGTTTTCGATCGACGCAGGTTACAGCATCAGCAAGGTTGCACAGCTCTCTGCCTATTTTGATTATGAAAAGATACGCTCTCTGCAGTTCCAGCGGCAGTTTTCCCCCGGAGACGATCCTGACCCCGGCTCTCAGGATGCCTCTAATTTTAACTGGAACCTTCTCCAGAAGGAAAAAACATTTGATTATGGAGCTGCCGCCGATATCTTCATCCTTCCCAGGAAACTGACTCTAAGGCTTCAGCACGACAATATCAGGTCCGACGGGAATGCGGATTTTACTTATTTATTTCCTGCCGCCCTTCCCGCAGGCAGCACAAATGACAATATCGATATTTCGAATGCAGATGACTACAGGAGAAGGTCTTTTCTTGCGAAGCTTATCTACGAGTTTTCAAAGTCCATTTCCTTATCAACGGGATACTCCTATGAGAAGTATACTTACAGCGATATCCAGCTCGATGATTATCAATATATTTTGCCGGGGTTCCCTTCCGGATTTCTTGCAGGGGCATACAAGGACCAGGCATACAAGGCGAATGTGGTATTTTTCGGTATAAGCTATAAGTTCTGAAAGACTGTCCACATGACCTCACAGGAAAAAAGCTGAAGGGGAAATCCTTCAGCCTTTTTCCTGGTGCGAAGTCTCTGCTTCAGCCTGATGATCGTGACCTTATTGTCCTGCCCACTTGATGAGGCCGGGGATAAAGGGGTTTTCGAGAAGTTCGTGTTTCGGCAGTATTCTGACTGAGAAGCCCTGCATGCCGCTAAGTGTGCATTTAATGCAGCCTGAAAATTCATATTTGCCGTCGCTCAGATGCCTGATGTCCAGAAGGCTGTCTACAACGCCCTCCACGATCATGCAGCCGCTGTCCACAAGACCGTGGTAAACCTGCACATCAACATGATCAGGACTGATGTCGCCGAGATTCACAGTCGCAAGCACAGTGAGGCAGTGGCCGATAAGCACTTTGTCTTCAACTTCCGAGCGGATGTCTTCAATCTTTATTTTTGTCCATCTGCCTGCCAGGCCGTCCTTGAAGGCAGAGAGTGCCTTTGCGTTTTGGCAGGTATTCTGCGAAAGAAGGATAAACCTGCTCTCTGCCTTGTTGTAGCACTGCTCTGTGTATTCTGTTACCATCCTGTGGGTATTGAAAACAGGATAAAGGGTGCTGATCGAGTCCTTCATGTAGCGCAGCCAGCCCCTGGGGAGTTTATCGGAACCTCTGCTATAAAAGAGCGGTATTACTTCTTTTTCAAGCAGGTCGTAAATCGCGTTGGCCTCAATATCATACTGATAATTGATGTCTGAATACTCATCCGCTTTTCCGATGGCCCAGCCTATGCCCGGCTTGAACGCCTCGTCCCACCAGCCGTCGAGTATGCTCATATTCAGGGCCCCGTTAACCGCGGCTTTCATTCCGCTCGTTCCAGAGGCCTCATAGAGCCTGCGAGGGGTATTGAGCCAGACATCAACGCCCTGCACAAGGTAGCGCGCAACCGCCATGTCATAGTCTTCGATGAAGACAATGCGCTTTCTGAAATCTTCCTGCTGGGAAAGGTGCACAAGCTCGCGGATGAGTTCCTTGCCTGGTGTGTCTTTGGGATGCGCCTTTCCTGAAAAGATGATCTGGACTGGGGTGTTGTCGTTATTCATTATACGCGCAAGCCGCTGGGGATGCCTGAGAATGAGATCAGCCCGCTTGTAGGTGGCGAACCTGCGCGCAAAGCCAATAGTGAGTATCTCGGGGTCGAGCACTTCCTCCGCGCTCTTGACCTCTGTGTGCGGCGCGCCGCGCCTGATCAGCTGGGTCTTTAGTCTTTTCCGTGCAAACGAGACAAGCCTTTCCCTTCTTCTTTCATGGGTCCTCCAGAGTTCCTCGTCCGGGACCTCATCAAAGTCGCTCCTCTTGTCTATGTTCTGGGGGGAATTGAGCCACCTGTCGCCCATATACCTGTGGTAGAGTGATTCCATGTCATGGGATATCCAGGAAAGGTGGTGGATACCGTTAGTGATCGATGTGACAGGCACTTCGTTTTCCGGCAGCTCCGGCCATACGTATTTGAAGATGTTTCTTGACACATGGCCATGAAGCTTGCTTACGCCGTTTGAGCGCTCAGAGAGGTGAAATGCCAGCACTGCCATGGAAAAGCCATGGTGCCTGTTTTCGTAAGAGTCAGAGCCGAGGCTGAGGAAATCGTCCCAGCTGATATGCAGGGTCTTTGCATAATCGAAGAAATAATGTTTGATAAGGTCTGAAGGAAAGACATCAATGCCGGCCGGCACAGGTGTATGGGTAGTAAAGACACTGCCTGCCCGCACAACCTCCAGCGCCTCCCTGAAGGAGAGTTGCTGCTCCTGCATAAGGAGCCTGGTGCGTTCGAGTCCGAGGAAGGCAGAATGGCCTTCATTCATGTGGCAGACCGAAGGCGTGATGCCAAGCTGCCTGAGCATCCTGATGCCACCAATCCCAAGCACCATCTCCTGATGCAATCTTTTTTCATTGTCCCCGCCATACAGCTCATCTGTTATATCATGGTCAGCCCCGGTATTCAGCGGAATGTTCGTGTCCAGGAGAAAAAGCCTGACGCGTCCGACATGAGCGACCCATATCTTTGCATAGACCTTCCTGCCGGGGAAATCGATAGTTACAATAACGCTGTTTCCCTTCTGGTCCTTTACCTCCTCGACCGCCATATTATAGAAGTCATTGATGGGATAGTTTTCCGCCTGCCAGCCGTCATAGTTCAAATGCTGTCTGAAATAGCCGTTCTGATAGAGAAGGCCGACACCGATGAGCGGCAGGCCGAGATCAGAGGCTGATTTCAGATGGTCGCCTGCAAGTATGCCGAGGCCTCCGGAATAGATCGGAAGGGATTCCGTGATGCCGAATTCAGCTGAGAAATAGGCAATGACAGCATCCTTTTTCCCGAAATGCTTGTCATACCATGCAGGTTCATTCATATACCGCTCAAATTTCTCAATAACCCTGCGGTAATGGGCGAGAAAGCCGTCGTCTTTAGACAGATCATCGAGCTGCGTCTGACTGATCGCTCCGAGGACCCTGATGGGGTTATGATCGAGATCTTCCCACAGATCGTGGTCCATCCTTCTGATAAGGGACACAGCTTCATAGTCCCAGCACCAGCAGAGGTTGTAAGCGATGGTCCGGAGTTTTTCAATGTTCTCGGGAAGCTTGGGGATGACTCTGAAAGTCCTTACAGGTTTCATCAGTTCTCCTTTGCGGATGAATTTAAGACGCCTGTCCATCGGTCAGCGTATCGATACTGCCGACCCAGAGAGAAAACTTATGAAGATTATACAATAACCCCTTGTTGTTTTTGCGAAATTATTAACAGCACAACGCAGTATGCGGTTTTTTTACGAAACCTTCAGGTCTTGACCGCTTCCGGGTGTTTGATATACCGTATCAGGGGAGGACCATGTGAAGCAATTTCTGAGGATATTTTCTCTGCTTTTCGGGCTCAGCCTGCTGCTTTACTGGGCAACGCCCACTCAGGCAAAATCCGGCGCGCTCGACAATATTAAAAAAAGGGGTTATCTCCTCTGGGGTTCAGACGCGGAAGGCGGCGCTCCTTATATCTTTCCTGACCCAAAAGACCCTTCACGGCTGATCGGATTTGAAGTCGATATTGCGGAGGCCCTGGCGCGTGAGCTTGGCGTCAGTGCAAGGCAGTCGCAGAACGCCTGGGACAGCCTGATCCCCGCGCTTCAGCGGGGTGACTTCGACATGGTGATGAACGGCATAGAAGTCACACCCCAGCGTCAGACGAAAGTACTCTTTTCCATTCCCTATTACATCTATACTGAGCAGCTTGTTGTCCGGAAGGACGAAACAGAGATCAGGGACATCAATGACCTGAAGGGGAAAAAAGCCGGTACGCTCTCAGGCACAGTTGCGCAGGACATTCTCATGAATCTCGGCAGCGTAAACGTCAGAATTTATGCAGGACAGGTCGAGCCTTATGAAGACCTTGCGATCGGCAGGATCGATGCAGTCCTCCTTGACCTGCCTATTGCCGCATATTACGGCAAAACAAATCCCAGGCTGAGATATGCAGGAGAACCTGTTGGTGAAGGGTTTTACGGTATTGCTGTCAGAAAAGGCGACGATGACCTGAAAATAGAGCTTGACAGGATCATTCTGAAACTCCTGCAGTCAGGAGAACTCAAAAAGATATACGAAAAATGGGACCTCTGGAACAAAGCCCAGGACAAGCTCCTGGCAGGGGTCAAAGACACGTCCGGCTATTCAGACATAGAGGCAAGCAAGAACGCTCCTGTCCGGACCTTTTTCCCCATGCTTCTGAAAGGCGCCGGCATTACAGTGCTGATATCCGTAGCCTCCATGGCCCTTGCAGTGACCCTCGGCCTTGTCCTTACGCTGACGCGGCAATACGGAAGACCTCTACTGGGCAGGCTTGCAACATCCTATATCGAAATCTACAGGGGAACACCTCTGCTTATCCAGCTCTATATCCTCTACTATGGGCTGCCGAATATCGGCATATCTCTTAGTCCTGTTATTGCAGCTGTCCTTGGTCTGGGCATGAACTATGCGGCATATGAAGCAGAGCTCTACCGGGCAGGCATCAGCGCCATACCAAAGGGACAGATGGAGGCAGCGCTCTCCCTCGGCATGACACAGCGCACGGCAGTGCAAAGGATAATCCTGCCCCAGGCGTTCAGGATCGCCCTGCCCGGCGTTACAAATGATTTTATAGCCCTTTTCAAGGACTCGTCTTTAGTATCGATCATAGCAATGGTCGAGCTTACCAAAACATATACCATCCTCGCTGCCTCAACTTTACGGTTTTTTGAATTGGGCATCATAGTGGCTGTCCTCTACTTTGCCATGAGTTATCCCCTGTCGCTTCTGGCAAGAAGGCTTGAGGAGAGGTTGAAGGGAAAAAGCAGATGATCAGGATCAGAGGACTGCATAAATCCTTCGGCGCGCAGCAGCTTTTCAAAGGCCTTGATCTCGACATAACCAGAGGCGAGGTGGTGGTCTGCATTGGGCCGTCAGGCAGCGGCAAAAGCACGTTTCTGAGATGCATAAACGGCCTCGAACATTTTGAAAAGGGAGAGATCATTGTTGATGCCATTGAGCTTCATTCGATCAGAAAAGTAAGACCTGAGAGGCAGGATCTTGAAGCAATACGCCAGGTCCGGCTGAAAGTAGGCATGGTATTTCAGCAATTCAACCTGTTTCCGCACATGACCGTAATGGAAAATATCATCGAGGCCCCGGTGCGGGTGCTCGGCCGTAAAGGTGAAGAAGCCTACCGGGATGCCCTTGCTCTTCTGGAAAAAATTAACCTTCAGCAGAAAGTGGACAGTTATCCGGACCAGCTCTCAGGCGGCGAGCAGCAGCGTGTAGCGATTGCCCGGGCCCTTGCCATGAGGCCTGAGGCAATGCTCTTTGACGAGCCCACGTCATCTCTTGACCCTGAGATGGTAGGAGAAGTGCTTTCGGTCATAAAAAGTCTTGTCAATGAAGGCATGACCACTGTGATAGCAACCCATGAAATGGGCTTTGCCGATGAAGTGGCTGACAGGGTGGTTGTATTCGACAAGGGAGATATCGTGGAGATGGGCCCGCCGGAAGAGATATTTTCCAACCCAAAGGCTGAGCGGACAAAGGTTTTTCTCAGCAGGGTATTGAAGAGATAAGCAAATGAGCTGTATTACTCAGCCTGCATAAGGGGCCTGTTGCATTCCTCATCCTGTCTGCCTTACTCTTAAAGCATGCAAAAATATCAGATCCTGCTCCTTATCAGTTATCTTGTTGTGCAGGCTGCGCATCACCTGCTTGGCGCCCTGAACATCAGGCATATGAAACAGTTCGGTATGTCAGTGCCGCCCGGCTTTGAAGGGTATATAGACGAAGCAGTATTGCGCAAAACCGTTTCCTATACCCTGGAGCGCAACAGGGCCGGATTGGTTGAGTCAATCTTCGGAAGTGTTGTTCTTGTCATATTCCTGTACGCGGGCCTGTTGGAGCGGTACTCCATATGGATCAGCTCACTTGCCTTGCCGTTTATTCTGCAGGGGCTTTTCTTCTTTCTTCTGCTGAGCTATGCGGACTCGCTGCTCTCAATACCCTTCAGCCTGTACAGCACCTTTAAAATAGAAAAAAAGTACGGCTTCAATACCATGTCACCTATGCTCTGGCTCACGGACTTTATCAAATCGGTCCTGATCTCAACCGTACTCATGGGTCTTGTGCTGGTCTGCGGTCTCTGGATTGTGCAGCAGAGCCCTGATTTCTGGTGGTTTTATGTCTGGTCCTTCTTTTTTGTTTTCAGTATTTTCATGATGTACATATCGCCATATGTGATCGAGCCGCTCTTCAACAAATTCACTTCTCTCGAAGGCGGCGTACTTGAAGAGAAGATCCGGGCAATGATGCAGCAGACAGGCATCAGGATAAGCAGGGTCTTCCGGATAGATGCATCCAAAAGGAGCCGCCATACAAACGCCTACTTTACCGGCATCGGCAGGACAAAGAGGATTGTGCTCTACGATACGCTTCTGAGCGCCATGAACGAAGGCGAAGTGCTTGCAGTTCTTGCGCATGAGGCAGGCCATTGGAAAAAAAAGCATGTGCTGAAGATGCTGGCCCTTTTTGAAATACTTTCCCTTGCCGGCGCATATATCTTCTTCCAGGTCCTGAAAACCGGTTTTTTGGCTGAGGTCTTCGACATCCGCAGCAGTGTATTTTTCGCCGGGCTTTTTATCCTTGGCGTTGTCTTCAGCATAGTGTCTTGTCCATTTACACCTCTGTTTAGCGCCTTGTCCCGCAGGCATGAGCGGGAGGCTGACCGGTTTGCTGTCGAACTTGCCCCGGACCCCGACGCAATGGCCACATCCCTCATCAAGCTTTCAAGGGACAATCTTTCAAACCTTCATCCCCACCCTCTTTACGCAGGATTCTATTATTCGCATCCTCCTGTTGTGGAACGGGTGAAAAACATCAGGAAAATGAATTATAAGGGGGTATTATGAAATCTGAAAAAGAGCTCTGTATTTATTGCGCCTGGAGGGAGAGCTGCCAAAAAAAGTTTTCGATCTCAGGCAGGGACATCCGGTGCGCTGATTTTGTAAAAGACCTGTCGATCAAAGAGGAGCCGGAGGAAAAGGACAAGGGCAAAGACGAGTAGCGCCTTGATCTACGACTCATTTTTTGGTTTTGTCAGTGAGCCTTTTGGGGTTACGCCCAATCCTGATTTTCTCTTCTTGAGCAGGGCGCATGAAGACGCGCTCGCACACCTCAGGTTCGGCATAGCAGAAGACAGGGGCTTCATCATGCTCACCGGCGAGATCGGCTCGGGCAAAACAACACTCATGCGGTACTTCATCGAAGGACTTGAAGAGTCTGTGCATGCATCGGTAATCCTCAATCCGCGGGCTGAACCGCCTGAACTCCTGAAACTGATTGTCCGTGATTTCGGCATTGCATGCAGTGACAATACGCTTGCAGGGCTCATGGAATGTTTAAACGGCTTTCTGGTGCGCTCCTGTGAAAAAAAAGAAAAAGCGGTCATCATAATTGACGAGGCCCAGGACATGAGCGCTGAGAGCCTCGAATTCGTCAGGCTCCTTTCAAATATCGAAACTGATACAAGGAAACTCCTTCAGCTTGTACTTATCGGCCAGCCTGAGCTTAGGGACCTTGTGGCAGGAGAAGGCCTCAGACAACTCGATCAGCGGATTTCCGTACGGTATCATATCGGCCCTCTCGGCAAAGATGAAGTTAGCGCCTATATCATACACAGGCTGTCAAAGGCAGGCTCAGATCTGATATTCCCCCGTTGGGGCATGGATATGCTCTATCGCTACAGCCGGGGCATTCCGAGGCTGATCAACAGGGCCTGTGACAGGATACTGCTCTTTGCCTATGCTGAGGGAAGGCATGACATTGATACGAAAGTGATAAGGCAGGCATTGAAGGAACTCGGGATAAAGAGCAGAAAACCAGAGCTCTACGCCCTTGCCGCCATACTTATTGCTGTTATTGTTTTGCTGACTGCGGGTATTGTCCGTAAGGACAGGGCATTCATAAGCCCCCCTGGCGGCAGACAGGAACAGATAAAGGAGACAAAATCACCTGCCGGAAGATTCTCAGCCGGTAATGACGGCATGGTCTATGCAACAAATCCTTCAGACGCAAAAGAAGCAGCCCTTTTTAGTCTGCTGAGCTGGTGGGGGGAAACTGAAGTTATTGGCGCCGGCACTGCCGCAAAGGCAGCTGCTTTAAAAGGGTATTCGCATTATTCCTACCGGCTTGACTGGGAAAAAATACAGAGACTTAATATGCCGGCAGTACTGAGGCTGAAAGAAAATCGGGCTGAACGCTGGGCAGCGCTGCTCTGGATTATCGGTAAGGATGCTGTATTGTTCGACCCGTTGAAGGGCTGGCAAATCGAATCAAAAGAGAAGATCGGAAAATCAGCAGATGGGTTCGTAATGTTCTGGAAAAATAAGTATAATACTGCTGACAAAATCGCCCTGCTCCAGAATGCACTGACCAGCAGGGGGCTTCTCGGCCAGCACCGGCATGGAAAGCTCGACGATGAGACCGGCCGGGCGCTGAGAAGATTTCAGAACAACAGCAATATTCCTGCATCTGGCAGGCTTGATGAGGAGACGCTGGTCCTGCTTTCCAAAAACAGGACCACGCCGGAAATATATCCTCAGAAAATAAAACGAGGAGGGTTTTATGGACATCAGGGAACTGAACAAGGCAATCAGGATAAGTAAGGACGGCATCGAGGTAACGGATGAAAAAGCAGTAGCCTTGCTGATGGATGATCTGATCTACGAGGCTGTCTTTTCCGACGACGAAAGAAAAAAAGGCCTGCTTCTGCTTGTGAAGGAGATCGCGAAGGCCTGCGGCTCAGTGCCTGCTTCGATCCAGGGTCTTTATGAGGAGATGGGAAGGACCTACCCGGGCTTTACAGTGCCGGCCATGAATATAAGAGGCCTCACCTACGACGTCTGCAGGACGATCTTCAGAAAGGCTTTGCAGATGAATGCAGGGGCCTTTATCTTCGAAATCGCCCGTTCGGAGATCGGCTATACCAAACAAAGACCGCTGGAGTATGCGGCTGTCGTACTTGCTGCGGCTGTCCGTGAAGGATATAAGGGACCTGTCTTTATTCAGGGAGACCACTTCCAGCTTGTACGGAAAAACTACCTCGCAGAGGCAGCTCCTGAGGTGAACTATGTCAAAGGCCTTGTTAAGGAGGCTATTGAGGCCGAGTTTTACAATATCGATATTGACACATCCACAATCGTTGATCTTGAAAAGCAGACGCTTACTGAACAGCAGCGGCCCAACTTTGAGCGCGCCGCAGAGTTTACCGCTCTTATACGGGAGATCCAGCCTGAAGGGGTTGACGTTTCTGTCGGCGGTGAGATTGGCGAGATTGGCGGCAAAAACAGCACTGTGGATGAACTCAGGGCCTATCTTGGCGGGTTTAATGAGACTTTCACAACAGGGAAGGGACTGAGCAAACTCAGCGTACAGACAGGCACCTCTCATGGCGGAGTTGTGCTTCCAGACGGCTCGCTTGCAAAGGTCAAAATTGATTTTGAGACCCTTCGCAGGATCTCGGATGCTGCCAGAAAAGAGTACGGCCTTTCCGGCGCTGTGCAGCACGGAGCCTCGACTCTACCTGATGATGCGTTTAATATGTTCCCTGAGACAGGCACCTCTGAAGTACATCTGGCAACAGGGTTCCAGAATATTATCTTCGACAGCGCGCATCTGCCTTCAGATTTCAGAGACGAAATCTACGACTATCTCAGGAAGGAATGCGCGAAAGAAAGAAAAGAAGGCCAGACCGAGGAACAGTTCATCTACAGCACCAGAAAAAAGGGTTTTGGAGCGACAAAAAAGCAGTGGTGGGACCTCAGCCCGGATGTCAGGACAAAGATCATGGCAGAACTTGAACAGAAGTTCGAGCTGCTTTTCAGCAAACTAAGGGTCGGCAATACGGTTGATATCGTCAACAGAACTGTAAAGCCGGTTGCAGTCAGGAAACCGGTCCCCGAGGCAATCCTGAAAGAGCTATGAAAAAAGAGATAGTCGCGATAGTTGTAGGCGGCGGGCCTGCTCCCGGCATCAACGGCGTTGTGAGCGCCGCAACGATCGAGGCGATCAATGAGGGCAAGGAAGTCATCGGTATTGTAGGCGGTTTTAAGAGCCTCTTTGCCGGAGACAAAAAAAGCGTCATTCCCCTGAGCATCGGAGATGTATCAAGGATCCATACTACTGGCGGGTCCATTCTCAGGACCTCGCGCGAGACCGCTGAAACTGCAAAGGCCCATTTCTCAACCCTGATAGCGACTCTGAAGGCCCTGAAGGCAAGGTATCTCATCACCATAGGCGGCGACGGCACTGCCTACATGGCGCGCTGGATCGAAAAGGAATCCCGCGGCAAACTGTCCGTGGTCCATGTGCCCAAGACGATCGACAATGACCTCTATCTTCCCGGCGGCAGATCGTCCTTTGGTTTTCACACTGCCCGCCACTGGGGAGTTGAGATCATAAAAAACCTCATGGAGGATGCAAGGACAACCGGCAGATGGTTCTTCATATCCACGATGGGAAGAAGTTCCGGCCATCTTGCGCTCGGCATCGGCAAGGCCGCGGGAGTCACCATCACGCTTATCCCTGAAGAATTCAATGATGACAAGCTCCGCTTCCAAAAGGTGGCTGATGTGCTTGAGGGCTCAATTGTCAAAAGGCTTTCTCACGGCAGGGACCATGGTGTCGCAATCCTCGCCGAAGGCATATCCGCGAAATTCGACGAGGCAGATCTGGAATCCTGCGAGAGCATCGAGCGGGACGAATTGGGGAGGATCAGGCTTTCTGAAATTCCGTTAGGCAGGATATTCAAGGACATTGTGATGAAGAGCCTCAGTGGCAGGGGGATCAAAACAGCTGTTGTTCACAAAAACATCGGCTACGAACTGCGGGCTGCGGCGCCGGTCCCTTATGATATCGAATACACGCGCGATCTGGGCTATGGCGCTGTACGGTTCCTGCTCAACGGAGGGACCGGCGCAATGATTACCCTTGATGAAGGCAGACTCAGGCCTGTTTCGTTTGTCGAGATGGCTGATCCAGCGACAGGCAAGACAAAGGTGCGGCTTGTTGATGTCAGGTCAGAGGCCTATGAGGTGGGCAGGAAATACATGATCAGGCTCGAAAAAGAGGACTTTGAGCCCGGCGTTGTAGAGGCTTTGGCAAAGACCGCCAGGATGTCTGTCGCTGATTTCAAAAAGCGCTTTGAGTATCTGGTCAGATAAATGACAGACACGGCAGGCAATAGAGATATCCTTCTGAAAAAAATAGCGCTGCTGGAGGAGAAGCTGCAGCAGAAGAGTAAGGAAATAGCGCTGCTCGGTCAGTCGAGCCTCTTTCTTTCAGCCTCGGATTTTCAAAAGACATGCGATCTTCTTGCCTACAGGATGGGAGTCCTGACAAATGCCAAATTTGCGCGTCTCTATACTCTTAATGAGGCAGGGACACGTCTTACGCTTGCAGCAGGCTATAATATGTCGGAGAAGTATCTCGAAATGGTAAAAAATCGTCTTGAGATATCCGTAGAGACCAGCCTGACCGGCATCCCTCTTACAAACAACATGGAGCCGTTTATTGTCAACGACGTATACAGGGATGAACGGTTCAGCAGCTGGTTCGAGCTCACGGCAATGTATGATTACCGGTCATATATTGCTGTTCCTTTACTTTGTACTGACCGGGCCGTGGGTGTAGTAGAGGCCTTCTATGAAAAGACACATGTACTGTCAAAGGACCTTTTGGGGATGATAAGCATTATAGCCAACGTAGGCGCGCTCGCCATGGAAAACTCGATGTTTATCTCAAAGCTTCACATGCTGTCAGTCACTGATGAACTTACCTCAGCTTACAATCACAGGTTTTTCATGGAGACCTTTGCCAGGGAGATCATAAACGCGGTCCGGCATGGCAGGCCACTTTCCTACGCCATGTTCGATCTTGACCGTTTCAAGCAAGTCAACGATACGTTTGGCCATCTTAAGGGCGACGAGGTTTTGAAGGCCGTGGCAGGGGCGATCAGAAAAGAAATACGCGCTTCCGACTATCTGTGCAGGTACGGGGGGGATGAATTCGGCCTGATCCTTCCTGAAACCAACAGAGCTGCTTCCGAAAAAGTGGCTGAAAAGGTAAGAGCAGCAGTAAAAGCCGCAGGTCAGGCCATGTCTATCGATATTGATATCAGTCTTGGTCTTTCGTCCTTTCCTGAAGACGGTCTCACTGTGGACGAGCTGACAAGACATGCGGACAAGCTTCTCTATGAAGAAAAGCGAAAAAAGTAAGCATTACCGGCCTGCCGCAACTACCACCCGTCTCCACACATGATATAATGAAAAAAAATATGAGTGAAGGGAGAAAAAAATGAATAAATTAAGATTTTCGGCAGCAGCAGCAATTATGATTATTCTTCTTGCAGGCGCGGCATCAGGCCAGAGCATGTCGGCGCAGGTAGACTCAGACAGCTCATCCGGCACACTCCTTGTAACCGGCTCAGGGAAACTACAAACCGCTAAATTTCTGTCGGAAACGGTTGTGGCTCGCAATGATAACAGCGCACAGTGGGCAAACGCCTTTAACACCTTCGTGACCCTGACAGGGCCGGCCCAGTGCGTCAAGCTTGGTTATACAGGAGAAATCCAGATTTCGACGGCTGCCGCTCCTCCATTTCCTGCGGCAATCAGGGCGCTTATTGACGGCGTGACTGTCAACGGCCCTGGGAAATTTGTTGACCTTGCGGACCCAGGCGAATTCAGTCTGACAGGCATGAACTGGTGGAAATGCGGTCTGGCGGCAGGAACTCATTCTATCAGTATCCAGTTCAGACCACTCTTCGCTGCTGATGTTGCGTTTGTCGGGCACCGGACCCTTATTATCGAGTACGCCCAGTAGTCCCTGGAATAAGGACTGAACGCAGAGGCTCTTGCAAAAGTGAAGACTTTTGCAAGAGCCTCGACT
>JAGVHR010000177.1 GCA_020056455.1 Thermodesulfovibrionales bacterium | reverse complement strand
ATACAGGGAGATGACAGCCGATGTCCCAACCCGCGGCAACCTCGTGCCTGATGCGCACCTCGCAGCCATCCTGCGCCAGCATGGTGTAAAGAAACTGTATAGCCATGACCGCGATTTTCTGAAATTCGCCTTTCTCGATGTCCGCGATCCGATCATCTGACTTTAAAGATCAATAAATCTGCTTCTGTCCCATCCTATGCGAGTTGGTGAGACCAATCGAGCAGGGACTGTCATCATGGCCGCCTACAGGGAGAGTTTGTCGATTGCATTATGGGCCTGTATACCGTGAATAAGGGAAGCTCCGCCCCTGACTGCAGAGGCAACATGCACTGCCTCGGTGATATGCTCCAGGTTCATGCCTTCCTCAAGGCAGCTCTTGGTATACGCATCGATGCAGTAAGGGCACTGTATGGCATGAGCGACAGCAAGCCCTATCAGAACCTTTTCTCTCTTGTTCAGCACCCCTGGACGGAGCGCTCCTGTATACCAGTCCATGAATTTCCTGAAAAGTTCCGGGTTGCCCTTTCCCATCTCGCCAAAACGGTCGAGATCTTCAGCTTTGTAGTATTCCGTCATTTTTTCTTCTCCCTACGCTTATATATTTTCACTTCTGCTTTTCTGCCGTTTTATCAGAACCGGCTCACTTAAACACTTCTATGAAGTCAATATATGAAACTGACCTTTCCCCTGTGTTGTCAGAGTCATTCATAATTGCAAGGCTTGCGCCCGGTGGCGGGCTGTTCCCAAAAGCCTCTTCGTAATCAACGATGATATTCACTTCCTCCTCTTGCCATCTGCCCACCTTCTCCTCACCGGCTTCCAAAATTATCATCTTTGCTTCTTCGGCAAAGGCATTTGTAATAATGCGCCTGTTTTGTTTTCTGCTCTCCCAAATGTACGTTAAACTGCTGTGAGGAGGGTACTCCCCATAAAGCGTCTTTGCTAATCCATACTTTAGTCGTTGACCAAAAGAGGCATTATCCGGATTGTATCTGAAAATGACATATACTCTGATCGGATAATCGTCACCTGATTTTTCCTCCGCATTTCCCTTCTGATAGATGTTGCTGACCTTCCAGCGCCACTTTACCCTTGGATATTCATAGACATTGAACTCCTTCTTAAGTACAAGCCCTGACGCAGATGCATTGCTCTCAGCTTTGAGGTAGCTCCTGCCGTTATCCTTTTCTATGGTATACACAGTCTGCTTCTTGATTTTGGGAAAAACCAATGGTCTCCAGTTATGGAGATCGTTAAAATCCTCCCTTAATAATATTCCGTTATCCTGGGCGTAAAGATCAAAGCTGCCTGCGAGGAGCAGCAACAATGAAACGACTGAAGCAACGTAACCCATTACAGCAACCCCCTGCTTCTTCAATCAGCAGCAGGCCCAGCCGCTGCATCCACGGCGAGGACGTTATCGCCGTTCGGGCTGTAGTCTTGCCGCTCGCTCAGATAAGGACCCCATTTTTTCCAGAAGACCTGGTGCTTTGTATTTTCCTCAAGCCTTTTTCCTTCAGCTGTCACTTATCCCACTTCCTCTTTTCTTTTATTAAGCAGGCGACCGCCTGCTAAGCAATTGAGCCTGTTCAGGTGGAACCCTGTCCGGCAGTACAGCCGTAGCAGTGGTCGCCAAGACGTATCTCCCTCCTCCCCAGAAGTTCCCGGTCAAAATCCCGAATATGCGAGGGATAAGGGGCCTCAATATGAAGATCGAGCGCCTGATTGAAGTCGCAGTCATAAAGAGCGCCATCCCATCCGACGCTGACAAGATGCCTGCACATCAGTCCGTCCAGTGTTGAGGGGTTGAATGAGTCTTCAAGCGTTTTCAGATATCTTTCAAGCGCCCCTGTTTTTTCAAGATGAGTCCTGAATCTGCCGACAGGCATGTTCGAAAAGACGAAAAGGCGGCTAAATACTATACCGTAGCGTGATGTGAGTTCACGCCGATATTCTTCCTCAAGACAATCCTGCGCAGGCGCAAGGAATATGCCTGACGGATTATAGACAAGATTCAGCCTTCTCCCTCCTGAGCCATTCCCATAGCCCAGGCTGTTGAGGAGCTTAAGCGCTTCAATGCTCCTGTGAAAAGTACCGGCTCCTCTCACACGATCGACTCCGCTGTCGAGATAATAGGGAAGAGAGGCGGTTATTTCTATATTATTCTCCTGATAGAATTCGGGAATGCGCTCAAACCCCTTCTCAAAGAAGATGGTGAGATTAGATCTGGCAATAATGTGGCAACCGGTCTTCTTTGCCTCTTTAACAAGATAGATGAAATGGGGGTTCAGTTCAGGAGCGCCGCCGGTGATGTCGAGCGTTCGTATATCATATTTCCTCACTGAATCAAGAACGATATCAATTGTATCTTTATTCATTTCCTCTGATCTGCCCGGACCGGCGCCCACATGACAATGCTTGCAGGCCATGTTGCAGCTGTAGCCGAGGTTGACCTGAAGACTCGTGATGCCTTCTGACATGAGGGGGGTCTCCAGCGTCTCGGCTACCTTATCTTTAAATTTAGTGATCATAGCAACAAGCCCTGGTTAATTTGCGCGCTCAAAGGGTGTATGCTCCTATCGGAGCGCAAGAAAAGATGACTGCCAAAATACCGTTCTGCAGGCCCGTAATCATGCCCTTCTCCTAAATTTTAGTTACTATCTTAATATAGTGTATCATGTTGTTTTTGCATGTAATATGGCTTACAATATCGAGCATGAGGCAACACAGAGTAATTATTTCAGAAATACTGCCGGGGCTTCTAATTTGACGCAGGAAAGAACAAAGCTCTGTTATCTCCGTAGTCTTGAAATATGTGCACAAATGGGAACCGTGTAGATTCTTGAAGTAGGCACTGACACCATCACTCGGTTATCAAATTTGACAACTCTCAAACGTAAGCCTGCTTACATCTTCGTTCGGCCATTTGCTTAGTAATAATTGTAGCAGGATAGGCGAGGCTGTTTCACTAATAAACACCGAAAGGCGCACATAAGGAGTAGAGGTTAAAGATGAAGATAGGGATGGTCGGGCTTGGAAAGATGGGAATGAACATGGCGCGCCGACTGCTTCAGAACGGGCAGGAGGTTGTAGCTTTCAACAGGTCTCAGGAAAAGGTGGCTGAAATCGTCAAGGAAGGCGCGACAGGCGCCCATACTCTCATAGAGATGGTCAATAAACTTGAGCATCCCTGCGTGGTATGGCTTATGCTCCCGGCAGGAAAGCCGGTCGACGATGTGATAGAAGCTCTAATTCCATTGCTTAAGCAAGGAGATATCGTCGTTGACGGCGGCAACAGTTTTTATAAGGACGACATCAGACGGCGCGAAGTTCTCCAAAACGAGGGTATTCACTACCTTGATGCCGGCGTCAGCGGTGGAATTTGGGGACTGAAGATCGGGTATTGCCTGATGATCGGAGGTGATCCTGAGGTCTTTAATGCCCTTGCGCCCATATTTGAGGCGCTTGCGCCGAAAGAAGGATATCTATATTGCGGACCCACTGGCGCGGGCCATTTCGT
>JAGVHR010000218.1 GCA_020056455.1 Thermodesulfovibrionales bacterium | reverse complement strand
TGGTCGTTCACAGGTACGCAGGTCGACTGTATAACAAATACGTCGGAACCGCGCACGTTTTCATTGATACGGAGCATAATCTCTCCGTCACTGAAAGTGGCAACTGTAGCATCACCCAGTGTTACATCAAGCTGCCGGGCAACCTCTTTAGCCAATTCCCGGTTCGCTGATCCGGAAAATATCTTTAAACCCTGTGGCATCATTTCTCCTTGATATTGCTGATACAATTCAGCGTTCCTGTTTCAACTCTATATTCTCAAGATAACCGCATTTCGCTTTTTATGGCTGGGGCGGGAGGATTCGAACCTCCAAATGGGAGCTCCAAAAACTCCTGACTTGCCGTTTGTCGACGCCCCAACAAGTTATATCTCCACTGAGCCTGTTCTATCCGGTAAGTGTTTTTACCGCCCTGCACCAGTACGGTTTCATATTTAAAGACGCCTTGACGGTTTCCTCAACAGACCGAAAAACACCAAAGACCGTAGGGCCGCTTCCGCTCATCGCAGATATAACAGCTCCCTGTTCGGCGAGCATTGCTTTGATCCCTGCAATTTCCGGATAAACATCCGAGACAACAGTTTCAAGATCATTAACAAGCATGGTCCGCAACGAGCCGTAATCTGTTCTGTCAAGACTTTGACAGAACAGTTTAATATCAACGCTTTTTTTTGTCAACTCGCTTTGCAGGGAATGATAGGCCCATCCTGCCGACACAGGAAACCCAGGATTAACCAAAAGCACAGCAGTCTCGCTTGTATTACGAAGAGGGGTAACAACCTCGCCTCTACCTTCAACTATCGCATAGACTGTATCAATAAAAAACGGGACATCAGAACCTATCTTTGAGCCAAGTTCTCTGAGACGCTCAGCACTGAGATTCATGTCCCAGAGTCTGTTAAGGCCTGTCAGGGTATAGGCCGCATCGCTGCTCCCTCCTCCAAGCCCTGCGGACAGTGGTATCTCCTTTTTCAGCGTAATCCTTGCGCCCCTGCCGCTTCCTTCCACTGCCCTCATCAGTTCTGCCGCGCGATAAACCAGGTTTTTTTCCACAGGGACACCGTCCATATCCGAGATTACTGCGAGCTGATAGCCATCTTCAAATATGAGCGTATCAAAAAGGTCAACACACTGCATGAGGCTGACAATAGCATGATAACCGTCGTCCCTCCTGTTCAGCACAGAGAGAAACCAGTTGATCTTTGCAGGCGCTCTGAGAGAAATTGCCACGAATTAGAGGAATAACAAGGACATAGAGTCGGTCATTTTATCTCTTCCCGCCGAGTGTCGCGCAGCTTCTTTTCAACCCGCTCCTTCAGCCCTTCTTCCTTTTCATGTAACTGAAGGGCCTTCTTCCATGCCTCATCGGCCTTGCCGGACTGCCCCAGCGCCAGGTAAATATCGCCAAGGTGTTCATAGAGCACAGGATCATCTTTTGCCGTCTCAACAGACCGCAATATCGTTTCAAGTGCCTGAGTGAGCCTTCCCTGCCTGAAATAGACCCATCCCAGACTATCGAGATAATAGGCATTGCCCGGCTTGAGCTCCAGCGCGCGCTGAACAAGCGAATAAGCCTCTTCAAGCTGGATGTTCCTGTCGGCAAAAGAATAACCGAGATAGTTCAAAGCCTCAGCGCTCTTCGGGTTTATCTCTATCACCTTGCGCAGCTTCGCTACCATATCGTCAAAGCGGTCGGTCTTTTCGTAAACTACAGCCAGGCTAAAAAGCAATTCATCATGATCGCTGAATTTCTCAAGCGCTCCGTTGAGCAGAGCCTCCGCCCTTCGAAAGTCTTTTTTATGCATAAGAGTATTTGCAAGATAGAGATATACTTCAGGCTTCTCCTTCTCAAAGCTCAGGATCTCCTCATATATCCTGATCGCATCATCATCTTTCTTCTGTCTGTCATAGATATAGGCAAGGTGGAGAAAAGCATTAATGTTTGAAGGCTCTGCTGAGACCACCTTTTTCAGGGCCGCAACAGCCTCATCGTATCTGCCCGTTTCCTCAAAAACAAGAGACATATAGTAGAGGACCATGGCATTGTCAGGCCGTATGTGCAGCGCCGCATTGAACTCCTCAAGAGCCTTGTCAAACTGCTTTTCCTCAAAGAGTACCATACCCATTCTGACATGGACCTCGGCATTTTCAGGTGATTGCCTGCTTATGACCCTAAGTTCCTCAAGGGCCTTGTCCGAGATCTTCAGTCTTAAATAAGCCTGGGCAAGCCTCTGGCGGGCCTGGCTATTGTATGGGTTTATCCTGACCGTCTCTTCATAATTCCTGATCGCCTCGTCAATCCGCTCCCTGATCTCGGCAATCAACCCCAGTTTAAAATATGCTGTATCCAGATTTGGATTGACCTCAATTGCCTTCTTCAAATAACCTTCAGCCCTGTCATATTCCTTTTTATCAAGGAGGACAGAACCAAGAAGATCAAGCGCATTATAAGCCCCCGGGTCCCTGGTGATAATCTTCTCAAGCATATCCCCGGACCGTTCGTGTTCGTCATTGTAATAGAAGAGTAAGCTGAGCATGAACAATATATCAGGGGGATCCGCCTGCAAGGCCGCCAGTCTGAGGTATATTTCTATGGCGGACTGATACTTCTTCTGGTCCCGGAAAAGGTCTCCCTTGAATTTAAGGGCCGGTATATTGTCAGGTTGGTCTCTGAGGACAGCGTCGGCTGTTGCAACTCCCTCGTCAGCCCTTCCCATACGAACGAGCAGATAAGCAAATTGAATCCTCAGATAAACTGATTCAGGGTCCACTGCAAGCGCTTTCAGGTAATGCTTCTCGGCCTCTGCCCAGTCATGAGACATTTCAGACTCGTATCCCCTGATGAAATAATAGGCAGCATCAGGTTCAGGCATCCTGAAATCAGAAGGCTTTTGCTGCTGAGAACTGCACGCGGAAACAAGCAAGGCAACAACAAGACCAAATACTATCTTTTTCATTTGATATTATTGCACAAACCCGAAATATTGATCAAAAAATGCCGTTCAGAACATCCCCGTCAACAGGCCCGTGAACAACAGCTGAGAACAAGGACTTTCTGAGCAGGCTTTCGGCAAGGTCCTCAATTTCCTTCATGGACACATTCTCCACTGCCTTTAAAATATCCTGGGGCGAAATATATTTACCAAAATACATTTCCTGCCGCGCGATATTGTTCATTCTGCTGTTTGTGGATTCCAAAGCAAGGAGCATATTACCCTTGAGGTGACGCTTTGCCTTGTCAAGCTCCTGTTCCGTAAGGGTGTCCTTTAGCCGCAGCATCTCTTTTACAATAAGTTCGGTTACCTCACTGACCCGTTTTTTGCTCACCCCGGCGTAAACACCCCAGAGACCGGTGTCGAGATACATCGAAGTAAATGAGTAGACGGAATAGGCAAGCCCCCGGTTTTCCCGTATTTCCTGAAAAAGCCTGGAACTCACGCTTCCTCCTAATATGGTGTTGAGGATAAAGAGAGCGTAGCGCTCATCGCTCACCTGTGATATGGCCGGCAAGCCGATAACAATATGCGCTTCAGAGAGGTCCTTTGGAAAGATCTTTACCCCGGCCTTGAATACCGGAGCAGCGCCTTTCTTCGGCTCCGAGCCCTGCCTTATGCCCCCGAACCTGCGGTTGAGCAGCGCCATAAGCCCGGCATGGTCAAAATTGCCCGCACAGGCTATAACCACATCCTTTGTACCGTAGTATTTCCTTATATGCGCAATGATATCATCACGCGAAAAAGAGGCGATCGTTTCCCTTCGGCCCAGAATTGACTGCCCAAGCCCTTCACTGCCCCAAACCGTCCTGCTGAAGAGGTCATGGATAAAATCATCAGGAGTATCCTCAACCATCTTGATCTCTTCCCTGATGATCTTTTTTTCCTTCTCAAATTCATCTTCAGGGAAAGTGGAATGCACAAAGATCTCAGAAAGAATATTGACGCCTTTTTCAACATACTCATCAAGCACCTTTACATAAAAAGCCGTATTCTCACGCGAGGTGTGCGCGTTCAGGTCACCTCCTATGGTGTCTATTTCAACAGCAATGTCCTTGGCGCTATATTTCTTTGTTCCCTTGAAAAACATGTGCTCAAGGAAATGAGATATGCCGCTTTCATCAGAGGACTCATATCGCGAGCCGACCTTGACCCATACACCTATCGCAACCGAGTGGACACTTCTGAAGGATTCCATGACTACAGGAATACCATTGTCAAGTCTTTCTTTTATAAACATGAATACCTCGGGATACCTGGATTTGTCCTTAATGCCTTTTGCCTGCTTTTGAAAAAATAAAAAAAAAGGGGATTAATATCCCCTCGCTTATTGAGATTATATGGTGTCTATGATTGTTTACTGTCCTGCTCCCTCATTGCCTCTTTCCTGCTCAGCCTTATCTTGCCGGCCCTGTCTATCTCGATGACCTTGACCAGCACCTCGTCTCCTTCGTTTACCTCATCAGTGACCTTTGCAACACGCTTTTCAGAGAGCTGCGAGATATGCAGCAGTCCGTCTGTGCCGGGAAGGATCTCGACAAAAGCGCCAAAATCGGTGATGCGCCTCACCTTGCCCAGATATATCTTTCCCAACTCTGCCTCTGCAATAATGCCGTTTATGATATCTATGGCCTTTTGCGCGGATGTACCGTCACTTGAAGCAATATTGATCAGACCGCTGTCGTCGATGTCGATCTTCACTCCGGTCTGTTCGATAATGCCGCGAATGACTTTTCCACCGCTGCCTATAACGTCCCGGATCTTATCCTGTCTGATTTTCATGGTATAAATCCTCGGCGCATGAGTCGAGAGGTTTTCACGCGGTCCGGCCAGCGTCTCACTGATTTTTCCCAGGATGAAGATTCTGCCCTGCCGCGCCTGCTCAAGCGCATTGACCATTACCTCGCGGGAGATGCCTCCGATCTTGGTATCCATCTGAAAAGCAGTGATACCGTTTTCCGTACCGGTCACCTTGAAGTCCATGTCGCCAAGATGATCTTCAAGTCCCAGAATATCGGTAAGGACAACTACCCTGTCCCCTTCTTTGATAAGTCCCATGGCTATACCGGCCACAGGAGCCTTAATCGGCACACCTGCGTCCATGAGGGCAAGAGTACCGCCACAGACCGATGCCATAGAGGACGAACCATTGGATTCCAGCACATCCGATACAATCCTTACCGTATAAGGGAACTCGGCCTTCGCCGGCATGACAGCCTTCAACGCCCTCTCTGCAAGATTGCCGTGGCCTATCTCTCTTCTTCCCGGAGATCTGAGCGGCCTCACTTCTCCCACGCTAAAGGGCGGGAAATTGTAGTGAAGCATAAAAGTCTTGGACGACTCGCCATCAAGGGAATCAATCCTCTGCTCGTCATCCGCTGTTCCAAGCGTAACAACCGCCAGACACTGAGTCTCGCCCCTGACGAAAAGGGATGAGCCATGCGTACGCGGCAGAATGCCTGTCTCGCAGGTAATCTGCCTGATCTGGGCCGGACCCCTGCCGTCAGCACGGATATTGGTATCAAGGATCATGTTCCGGACAAGGTTCTTCTCTATAGAATTGAATACCGTAACGATCCCGTCAGTCTGGTCGTTTTCCGGTGTGTTAACTTTCTCGATTATTTCCTTAACTATCTGGTCAAGGACATTCTGCCTCTGAATCTTGTCAGGGATGACTATAGCCTCCTTGATCCTGATGAGCGCCAGTTCCGACACCTTTTTCTTCAGTGCCTCGTCAACAGCCGGTGGTGTAAAGGCCCTCTTTGTTCTGCCTGCCTCAGCCCTGAAGTCGTTCTGCATCATGCAGAGCTTTCTGATTTCAGAATGGGCAAGGTCAATAGCCTCAAGAAGGTCGGCTTCGCTCATTTCCTGGGCTCCGCCCTCCACCATGGCAACGGCATCCTCCGTCCCGGCAACAACAAGATTGCAGTCGCATTCTTCAAGTTCTCTGAAGTCAGGGTTAACAACAAAGGTGCCTGATACTCGTCCTATCCTTACAGCCCCCACAGGCCCATCAAAAGGAATATCCGAAATGTGCAGCGCAGCAGAAACAGCAATGATGCCGAGGAGGTCCGCTATGTTTTCATCCCCGTATGAAAGAACATTTGCAATGCCTTGAGTCTCATTATGAAATCCCTTGGGAAACAGGGGTCTCATGGGCCTGTCTATAAGGCGTGAAGTGAGGACTTCCTTTTCAGTAGGCCTGCCCTCTCTTTTAAAAAACCCACCCGGTATCTTTCCCGCAGAATAGGTTTTCTCAAGATAATCTATAGTAAGAGGGAAAAAATCAATCCCCTCTCTTGCCGTTTTGCTGCTTACAACCGTTGCAAGCACGACAGTATCACCGTAGCGGGCAACAACTGAACCATCAGCCTGCCTGGCCATTTTCCCTGTCTCTAATATCAGTTCCTTACCACGCAGTTCAAGTACTACAGTCTTAGTCATTATTCTCCTATTTTCTGATGCCGAGCCGGGCGATAATCTTTTCGTACCGTTCCTTGCTTGTTGTCTTGAGATAGTCAAGGAGCTTTCTTCTCTGACCTACGAGCTTCAGAAGCCCTCTACGTGAGTGATGATCCTTGGCATGGGTCTTAAAATGCTCGGTCAGGTAAGTTATCCTTTCACTCAGAATCGCTATCTGAACCTCAGGTGAACCTGTATCCTTTTCATGCACTTTATAACTTCCAATGATGCCTTCCTTCTTAACTTTGTCGAGTGCCACGCAACCACCACCTTTCAGCTTTCGCTGGATTTATTTAAGATGCAAGTTTAGCATACAGCATTATTCTCTGTAAAGATTTACTCCTGGGCAGAATGTTTCTGATTGAATGAGCGCTGTGATTGGATTGACAACGAGAGATAATTCAGTGTATTTTATTCTCTCATTAATATTTCGGGGCCGCTAGCTCAGTTGGTAGAGCAACGCCCTTTTAAGGCGTGGGTCGTT
>JAGVHR010000173.1 GCA_020056455.1 Thermodesulfovibrionales bacterium | reverse complement strand
TCAGGCGTAAGCACCTCGTCAATTAGTATAAGTGAGTCGTCAAACATCCCGAATTCGAATTTTGTGTCGGCAATAAGAATACCCTTCTTTTCAGCAAGCTCGCGCGCACTGATATATATTTTCAGGCTAACGTCCCTGAGTTGCTCCGCGGTTTTCCTGCCGACTATCTTCACCATTTCATCAAAAGATATATTCAGATCATGACCTTCGCCGGCCTTTGTGCTTGGTGTAAAAATAGGACTGTCGAGCTTTGATGATTCAACAAGGCCAGACGGAAGTTTCATGCCGCAGACTGTCGCACTCCTTTGGTATTCCTTCCAGGCTGAGCCTGAAAGATAACCCCGCACAATGCACTCCACAGGCATCGGCCTCGCCTTTTTCACAAGCATGCTCCTGCCTTCAAGCTGTTGGACATACTTATGACAGATTTCCGGATAGTCCCTCACATCGGTCGCAACAATATGGTTCGCTATTATGCCTTCCATCTGCTTGAACCAGTATAGCGATATCCGGGTCAGGATCTTCCCTTTGCCTGGAATACCGTTGGGAAGCACAACATCAAAAGCGGATATTCTGTCAGTTGCGATAAGTAGCAGGTTTTCGCCAAGATCATAAATATCCCGTACCTTGCCTCTCCTCAGGAATTTAATGTCAGGCATTTCGGTATTCAACACCATATTGTCCATACTGGTCTCCTGTTTATGAATTGGCATATATTTTACATCAAAAAGAAGGACTTGAGGAAGACGTCAACCGGCCCGTTACAACTGAAAGTCACACTAATCCCCGATCAGACGCTTCAGGACAAGCGCAAATCCGGTATTCATCTCCATACTAAACCACAGGCGTTTTTCTGAACTTCCTGCCCTTCCAGAGCAGATAAATTGCGGGATAAATGGTAAGTTCAAGGATCTCTGAAGTTATAACGCCGCCGACCATGGGAGCTGCTATACGCTTCATAACATCCGAGCCTGCGCCGTGGCTGAACATGATCGGCACAAGACCTGCGAGTATTACGCCTACTGTCATGAGCTTGGGCCGGATCCTTTTGACAGCGCCGAACACGATAGCCTCCTTCAGGTCATCAACCGTATTCAACCTGCCTTCCTTTTTCCACTTGTCATAGGCAAGATCGAGATAAAGAAGCATCACGACACCGGTCTCAGCGTCCAACCCGGCAAGCGCGATCATGCCTACCCAGACAGCAATGCTCATATTGTAGTTCAGCCAGTAGAGAAGCCAGAAAGACCCGACAAGCGAAAAAGGAACTGCAAGCAGGACGATCATGGTTTTTATCCATGACTTCGTATTGAAATATATAAGCACAAAGATTATAAAGACAGTCAGGGGAATCACTATCTTCAGCCGCTCATGTGTCTTTACAAGGTATTCATACTCTCCGCTCCATTCAAGACGATATCCCTCAGGAAGCGTGACCATGGAAGAAACGTTCTTTTTTGCCTCCTCAACAAAGCTGCCAACATCCCTTCCCGAAAAGTCCACATATACATATGCTGCGAGGAGGCCCTCTTCACTTTTTATAACAGTCGGACCTTTCACAACCTCTATGTCAGCTATTTGTCCAAGGGGGACATAAGACTGCGAACTGGCAGCAGCAGGCTGAAAGCCGGACATGGACGATGAACCGCCTATGGAAACAGGGACAAGGATACGCCTGATACTTTCGATGTCATTTCTAAGCTCCCGCGCATACCTGACATTAACAGGATATCGCTCCCTTCCCTCTACTGTTACGGTCAGATTCATACCGCCAAGCGTACTTGCCACAACGGTCTGAACATCATCCATGGAAAGGCCGTATCTGGCTATCTCATCACGCTTTGGTTTGATATCAAGAAAATATCCTGTGGAGAGGCGCTCTGCATATGCGCTCCTGGTGCCTCTGATATTCCTGACAGCCTTCTCTATATCCAAAGCAACCTTCTCAACCGTTTCAAGCTGTGGTCCCATAACCTTGACTCCCACCGGCGTCCTGATGCCTGTAGCCAGCATGTCGAGTCGCGCCTTGATCGGCATGGTAAAAGAGTTGGCTACGCCTGGGATGGTCACAATATCATTCATCTCGTTTTTCAGTTTCTCGACATCCATGCCCTTTCGCCATTCGGATTCCGGCTTAAGATTGACTACCGTCTCGAACATCTCTATAGGCGCGGGGTCTGTGGCAGTCTCCGCCCTGCCTGCCTTGCCGAATACCTGTGAGACCTCAGGAATGGTCTTCAGCAGCTTGTCCTGAAGTTGAAGGAGCTTTGACGCCTCTGAGATTGAAAGGGCAGGAACTGTCACCGGCATATAAAAAAGCGTCCCTTCATAAAGCGGCGGCATAAACTCTGTTCCGAGTTTCGTATAGGGATAGACAGTAACAAGCAGAAGGACCAGGGCAACGATCACAACAAGCAATGGATGTTTCAATGAAAACCTGACTCTCGGCAGGTAGAACCTGTTGACGAACCTGATAATCGGATTTTTATCCTCAGGCCTCATCTTTCCGCGTATAAACATGGTCATAAGTACAGGGGTAAGGGTTATGGCAAGAAACGAAGAGAAAAGCATGGCAAAGGTTTTGGTGTAGGCAAGGGGCTTGAAAAGTCTTCCTGCCTGGGCCTGAAGGGAAAATACCGGCAAAAATCCCACAGTAATGACAAGCAGGGAAAAGAAGAGTGATGGTCCGACCTCCTTGGCTGCATTTATAATCACGTCAATCCTGCTGCCCGGTCTTCCTTCGTGCTCCCACTCCTCCAGTTTTTTATGCGCATTCTCGACCATGATGATCGAGGCGTCCACCATGGCTCCTATGGCTATCGCAATACCTCCGAGGCTCATGATATTTGAGGTCACTCCGATATAGTACATGCAGATAAAAGAGATGATGATGGCGACCGGCAGTGTCAGAATGACAACCAGGGCGCTCGGAAGATGAAAAAGAAAAACAATGCATACAGCGCTCACGGCAACGGAGAGTTTAATGATTTCATCCTTGAGCGTATCAATGGCCTTATGGATAAGGTCTGACCGGTCATAGGTAACCACAACCTTCACCCCCTCGGGAAGAGAAGGCTTGACGTCATTTTCTATTTTTGCCTTAACGCGCTCTATAACACTGAGCACATTTTCACCAAAACGAACAACAACTATGCCGCCCGCAATCTCGCCCCTGCCGTCAAGGTCTGCGAGACCCCTCCGGATTTCAGGTCCGAGTTGAACATGTGCCACATCCCTGAGGTATACGGGCGCTCCGACTCCGCTTGTCCCGACTGCTATATTATCGAGGTCCTGAATATTTTTGAGATAGCCCCTTCCCCTGACCATGTATTCGGCGCCTGACATTTCAAGCACTCTTCCTTCAACTTCCGTATTGCTCTTCCTTATCGCCTCCATCACCTTCATGAGAGATATATTGTAAGCGGCAAGCCGGTT
>JAGVHR010000042.1 GCA_020056455.1 Thermodesulfovibrionales bacterium | reverse complement strand
TATCAAGATTTTCCTCTACAGACATTTCAGGGAAAAGCCTTCTTGCCTCGGGGCAGTGGGCTATCCCCATTTCAATCAATTTGTAAGGCTCAACATGGCGTAACGGTGCGCCTTCAAAAAATATCTCGCCGTTTCTTGGCCTTATTATTCCGGAGATGGTCTTTAATGCGGTTGATTTCCCTGCGCCGTTTGCGCCTATAAGAGCGACCACCTCGCCTTTTTTTACCTCAAAGGAGATATTCCAGATTACCTGCACATCACCGTAGAAGACGTCTATATTCTTTATCTCAAGCATCTTGCGCCTCTCCAAGATATGCCTCAACCACAAGAGGGTTGCTGCCGATTTCATGCGGTGTGCCTTCAGCGATCTTCTCTCCGTAATTCAAGACAACTATCCTGTCAGAAATAGACATTATCACTTTCATGTGGTGCTCTATAATCAGTATTGTTATACCCTTTTCCTTAATCTTCCTGATAATCTCTATTGACTCATTCAACTCTGAAGGATTAAGGCCTGCAAAGGATTCATCGAGCAGAAGCAAAGCAGGCTGTGTGGCAAGCGCCCTTGCTATCTCAAGCCTCTTCCTCTTACCGATGGGAAGAGCTTTCGACAGTACATCGCGGTCGTCGTAAAGATTTGTGAATTTCAAAGCCTCGACAGCAATCTCCTCCGCCCTTGCCCTTGTGTTTGCTCTTACAAATGCAGATGCTATAACATTGTGAAGAGCACTAAGCCTCTTGAGAGGCTTTACTATCTGGAATGTCCTTGCCATTCCCATGCGGCAGAGAATGTGCGGTTTCATCCCTGATATCTTCTTGCCGTCAAAAAAAACATCGCCTTTTGAAGGACTGTAAAAACCGTTTATAACATTAAAAAGAGTGGTTTTGCCGGCGCCGTTGGGGCCAATGAGACCGACAATCTCTCCCTTATGGACCTCGAAGCTGACATTATTGACCGCAGCAAGTCCGCCGAAGTTCTTTACTGCCCTGTCCAGTTTAAGAAGACTCAATCCTTCAACCTCCCTTTATTTTTTTCTGTAATACCAACCTTGTGATCTTATTCCAGTCTCCCACGACACCGTTGGGAAGGAAGAGTATGGCAACGACAACCAGAATGCCGAAACCCATGACATGCGCCTTTGTTATGAACTCGGAAAGCGAGATAATGGTTTCGGAGCCGCTTGCCTTGGCAAGTTTTGAAATGAGTCCGTAACCGCCTGTCCTGAAAAGTTCCTGTACCGCAACCATAATGAAAGCTCCTACAGCAGGACCGTATTGCGTGCCCACGCCGCCGACAATGCCAACCAGTATTGCCATTATAGAGATGTCGTGAAGCGAGAACACCACATGTGGGTCTATAAAACCCATATAGTTCATATAAAGCGCCCCTGCAACTCCTGTAAGCGCTGCTGCGATGACAAGCGATATCATCTTGTAGTGGTGTGTATTTATGCCCATGCTTTCAGCGGCGTCCTGATCCTCCCGGATGGAGAGAAAATAGTATCCGTACTTTGAACGCATCACCAGTCTTACGGTAATGAGGGAAATAACCGCCAGCGCAAGCGATATGTAATAATAAGGAAGCTTCGATGCGAAGGTCTGGACTATAAGTATGCCGAGCATGCCGTAGGTCAGCTTTTCCCAGATGGTGGCTATATGCCGCATGATCTCGTTCAGCGCCAGAGTTGCAAGCGCGAAGTATGCGCCCCGCAGCCTGAAGCAGATCCATCCGAACGGCATGGCTATCAGAACAGCAGTTATGCCTCCAAAAAACAGTCCCCACCAGGCAGACCAGCCGAGTTTAGTGACAAGTAATCCTGCAGTGTAAGCCCCTGTCCCGAAAAACGCAGCATCTCCGAAAGAAACCTGTCCGGTGTATCCTGCAATCAGGTTCCATGCCGAGCCGATAACCACCCACATCAGCACCAGGATCATAAGATGTTGGTAGTAATCGCTCTTTACCACCAGGGGGAAAACCAACAGCGCTGCCAGCGCTATGAAAGGAACTGCTTTCTTGACCATTATATCTTAATCAGCCTTCTGAAACCTCCGGGCAGGAATAGGAGAACCAGTATGAAAATGACAAGGCCGATAACATCCTCGAACTCCATGGCAACATATGTTGCGCCAAATGCCTCGGCAAGTCCCAGAGTTATTCCTCCGAATATCGCGCCTACCGTTGAACCCAATCCACCGAGGATACAGATCACAAACGCCCTTCGCGTAAACTCGCCGCCGATATCAGGGAAGAGGTAGTAAATCGGAATGAGAAGCGCGCCGGCAGCGGCAACAAGCGCAGATCCAATGCCGAAAGTTATGTATGTTATCTTCTCGGAATTCACACCCATGAGAATTGCTGCATCTTTATCCTGTGCAGTGGCGCGGATGGATTTGCCTGTATCGGTCTTGTTCAGGAACCAGAAGAGCACCCATGTGAGCAGGGTTACAAAACCGAGATCGATCACAAGAGGTACGCTGAAGGATATATTCCCGAGGAAAAACGTGGCATTGGAGTATGAGGTCTTTACAGATTTATAGTCAGAGGTGAAAATGAAACGCATCGTTTCGGTAAGCACCATGCCTATGCCCACCGTCATGAGCACCTGGTTTTCAGGCAATATTGTCTCAACGCGGATTAAGGGATTCAAAAGGTATTTCTGAATGATCACGCCGATAAGAAAAAGAACAGGCATGCATATAAGGAGACTGACATAAGGATCAATGCCGAGGGAAGTAAAGCATACAAAGGTGATATACATTGAAACCATCATGAGCTGTCCATGAGCAAGGTTGATAATCTTCATCACGCCCATGATGAGGGTCATGCCTATGCCGACAAGGGCGTAAAGCCCTCCTCTCAGCAGCCCTGACACCAGTGCCTGCAGAAATAAGTCCATTTCAGTGACTCTTCCTTATTGTTCTCACATTATTATTCTCACATTATGAATCCTTCCCCAAAGCAAGCTGCCGGGAATTACAAGTTAAACAAAGGCGCCCGGCTACGGGCGCCTTAAAAGGATTTACTGACGTTCTTTTATCCAGTCAACCGGATAAATATATTTCGCCTTGGCGGATTTCTTGGGCCAGACAATCTCGAGCTTGCCGTTTATCCACTGAACAACATAGGTATCGAGCTTATTCTGGTTCACTTTCTTGTCGTAGGATATGAACTTCACGGGCCCGAAAACGGTCATCATGTCGGTTTTCGAAAGGGCATCCTTGATGTCTTTGGGGCTCATGGATTTCGCCCTCTTAAGGACATCGGCGATAACATACATGGCAGCGTAAGCCTCAGCGCCATGATACTCTGTATCCTTGTTATACTTCTTCCTGAATTTGTCATAATACTCCTGCGCGCCCGGGAAAGGAAGGGACTGGTGCCAGAGGTCGGCAGAGATTATCTTCTCCGACGCCTTCCCGGCATTCTGCGGGAATTCCGGAAGCGTGAACCCCGCTGCAGCCCCTGCAAAAAGCTTGGGATTCATCTTCAATTCCATTGAATGTCTCATAAGGAGCGAAGCATCGAGGAGATAGGAAATCATGTACACGAGATCCGGATCCGCCTGTTTGACCTTCGCGAGCAGCGGTTTGAAATCAACCGCCCCGGCATCATAGCTCTCTCTCATAAGAATCTTGATGCCGAGTTTCTTGCAGCTTTCCTCAAACTCCCTTGCGCCTGAGGTGCCGAAAAGGCTGTTCTCATGGAGTATCGCTACTGTCTTCGGCTTCACAACCTCGGCAAGGAAGCTCTCAAGACTGCCCGCATATTCACTCACAGGGGGATTGAGCCTGAAAATCGCGAAACGGTCTATAAGTGCCTTTACTTCCATATCCGCAGCCTGCTCGATCTTTGCTATCTCTTTTTCGATCTCGGCCTTTTTAGCAGGGTCCTTTTCCCCATCAAGCTTTTTTCTCATCGCTTCAGCCCTCTGGCCGCTCGGGGTAAAGGCAGAAGGCTCTGTTATATTGTCCGCAGAACCTGTATTGACAAGAAAAGGGAAGCCCTTGTTGAGGGCAACGCCGGCGGCAGCGTAGGTTTCAGATGAAGTGTAACCGCCACCTATAATTACCACCTTGTCCTGTGATATCAGCTTCTCGACTGCAGAACGGGCAACATCAGGCTTGCCCTGGGTGTCCTCGATGAGGAGTTCGACCTTTTTGCCATTGACGCCGCCCTTTGCATTGATCTCCTCAGCAGCCATTTCGAATGACTGTTTTTCGATTTCCCCGAACTTTGCCTGCTTTCCAGTCAAGGGAAGAATAACCCCGACCTTAATAGCTTCTGCTGCAAAGACGCTGGGACAAAAGGCTCCTAATAAAAACACCAGCAACAGAATGCGAGACAAACGTTTCATTGTGACCTCCTATCATTTTCTATTATCATACTATATAGCAAGTATATAGCCGAAAGTTGCCTATTTGCAAGAAAAAAAACTCTTACTTCCAGTATGCCTTAATAAATTCCCTGTTGAGTTTTGCTATGAACTGAACTTTAATTCCCTTCGGACATACTGCCTGACACTCATAGTGGTTGCTGCAATTGCCAAAGCCCTCATTCAGCATAGCCTCCGTCATTGCACACACACGCCTTGAAGCCTCAATTCTGCCCTGAGGAAGCATAGCAAGATGTGTAACCTTTGCGGCTGTGAAGAGCATAGCAGAACCATTCGGGCACGCAGCAACACACGCTCCGCAGCCGATGCACTCAGATGCATCCATCGCAGTTTCAGCATCTTTCTTTGGAATAAGAATGGCATTGGCTTTAGGAACTCCGCCTGTGTGTGCAAAGACATACCCTCCTGCCTGAATAATCCTGTCAAGGGAGCTGCGGTCAACTATTAAATCCTTTATCACAGGAAATGCCTTTGCACGGAATGGCTCTATATATATGGCATCGCCGTCTTTAAAATTTCTCATATGGAGTTGGCAGGCTGCTGTCTTTTCCTGAGGCCCGTGGGGGATTCCGTTTATCACCTGAGAGCACATGCCGCAGATTCCCTCTCGGCAGTCGTGGTCAAATGCTATCGGTTCCTTCCCATTCTTTATCAGCTCCTCATTAACTACATCCAGCATTTCAAGAAAAGACATGTCAGGACTTATATTCTTAGCTTCATGCTGTTCGAACCTGCCATTTTCATTCGGCCCCTT
>JAGVHR010000155.1 GCA_020056455.1 Thermodesulfovibrionales bacterium | reverse complement strand
TCGCAGTTCCCTCCAGATGCTCCCGCAGGGAATGCACCCGGCCGTCTTCTGAAATATGGGCTATCGGTTCATTGGTTTTCATTGAATGTCCCCTCCATGAAGTCCATCGTATCATAGGAGCACACCCAAATCATGTCCTATGTTACTGCCGCGCAGAGTTTGTCGGTTCTGAACTGAAGTGTCGTCAAATAATTGACGACAGGGGCCGTTGACAGGTGGAACTGTAAAATATTTAGCGATAACCTCTTGATTTAATGGATAAATATTATTTAGCGATAATCGGCAAGATATTTGCTAATATGCTTGTCGGTACTCATAAATGACGATAATCTTATTAAACGGAGGCAATCTTGCACATCGGAAGAAACTCTATTATTTCCCCTCAGGCGCTCATAGAACAACCTGAAAATATATATATCGGCCACAATGTGCAGATCAAGGCTGGTGTTGTTCTGAGACCTGAAACAGGGGTCATTTCCATAGGCAACAATGTTGTTATTAATCACTATACGGTAATTCATGCCAAGGGTGGAGTTGAGATAGCAGACTGGTCTATTATCGGACCTCAGTGCGGGATATTTGCTCAAAATCATTCATATGATTCATTTGAAATGCCGATTACAAAACAACCGAATACCGGGACCGGCATTACCCTCATGGGAGATAATTGGCTGGGGGGCGGCTCTATTGTCCTTGATGGTGTGACTTTGGGCAAGGGGACGATTGTGGGCGCAGGCGCTGTTGTAACCCGGTCATTCCCAATGGCAAAGGTGATAGCCGGCAACCCGGCAAAGGTCATAAAAAGCAGATTTCCCGCAGGGCAATGGGATTTCAGAAAAGTGGAGCGCTGCTCGTCATCTCTTACCCCTGATGAGTATTGGCCGTATATCAACAAAAGACCAGGGTTTGCCTCCGCATGCATCAAATCTGACGATATGGTCCTGGACGTCGGCTGCGGAGACGGCTATATAACAGACAAACTCAGCGGCAGGTGCGGAAAAATCACAGGTATCGACTATTCTGAAGAGGCTGTTAATGAGGCTGCAAAACAATTCCCCGGGACAGAATACCTTCACATGAGTTCAACAAACCTGAAATTCGCGGCAGATACTTTTGATAAAGTCGTTTGTTTCGAAATCCTTGAGCATCAAACGCTGATGCAGGCGCGCAGAACAGTTCAGGAAATTTACAGGGTACTTAAACCTCAGGGTATGGTTATAGGTTCAACGCCGCTGAGGACAACACCTGAATCCAAACCCGGCACATATTCCCATATTTATGAATATTCAGAGCAGGAACTGAGAAAACTTCTGTGTGAGTTTAAAGAGGTTGAGATAATTGACAATAACTTCTTTAAAGGAAGGAAAATATGAAATGAGCGGAAAAAAGAAAATCCTCCTGACCACATCCGCAGCACCATCCCAATCTCCGTTTTCAACCACAGAAAAAAGACCCCCTATTGGGATCGGGTTCCTTATATCCATATTGAGAGATGCCGGTCATGAGGTTTTTTTTATCGACAACTACCTGCAGCCCAGCGATTTTTTGGAGACGGATTATTTAACAAGGAATGAAATTGATTTTGTCGGCATCTACGCAAATACGATATGTTATCGTGACACGCTGCGTATGTTTTACAGACTTGAGTATCTGAGACAATCGGGGAAATGGCAGGGCAGGATCATGGTTGGAGGACCGCATACGACAGTTGCGCTTGAGACAATCCCTGATTTTGTGGATTTTGTCGTACAGGGAGAAGGCGAGCAGGCGGTCCTCGATATAGTAGAGGACAAGGTGAAAGACAGGGTTGTTTGTTATCCTGCCCTCAAGGAGCTTGACGCCTTGCCGATGCCGGCCTGGGATTATTTCATCCATCTCCCCTATAAATGGACTGTTGACTGGTTCAGTGAAGCGCCGGTCTTTACCATGAATACCAGCAGGGGCTGTCCGTTTCGCTGCGCTTTTTGCTCTGTCGGCTCCATATGGGGGAAACAATATACCTATTTCAGCGCGGACCGGATTGTCTCTGACATTGAATACCTTATTGGGCAGTATAACGCAAAGGGCATCTATTTCAGGGAGGACAACTTTACCCTCAACAAGGACAGACTGAGACGGTTCTGCAACCTGCTTATTGAAAAAGGGATCAGCATATCGTGGTCCTGCGAAAGCCGTGTGAACACTCTTGACCGGGAAACCGTTGAACTGATGCACCGCGCCGGACTCCGCGCCTTCTATTTTGGAGTGGAAAGCGGCTCACAGAGAATACTTGATTTTATGAAAAAAGACATAACGATTGAGCAGACGCGAAATGCCTTCAGGCTGTGCCATGAATTCGGGATCAGGACTGCTGCAAGTATTGTAGTAGGGGTCCCTACTGAAACTGAAGAGGATATTGAACAAACCAGGAAGCTGCTGGAGGAAATCAGGCCGACAGTTACCTGGTACAATGTTTTTACCGGTATACCTGACAGTGAACTGTACCGGTATGCCATTGAAAATAAACTTTATGAATTCATAGATGACAGGAAACTGGTATATCTGAAGGGCCATAACGAGAGGGTAAAAAGATTTTACGGCAAACAGTGGAACGCTGATATCCCTGTTTGTATCAGCAGGCCTTCAATAAGTGTTGTCATGTCGGTTTACAACGGCGGCAAGTATCTGGAACAGGCCATAAAGAGCGTACTGGCCCAGACCTATCAGGATTTTGAATTTATTATCGTGGATGATGCGTCTACGGATGATTTCAGCTCAGTGCTGAGTAAATTCGACGACCCGCGCATAAAGCTGATTACCAATTCTGAAAACCTTGGCCTGACAAAATCGCTCAATAAAGCGGTTTCTGTTGCCAGGGGCAGATATATTGCCCGTATGGATGCGGATGATATTTCCCTCCCCCTCAGGTTTGAAAGGCAGGTGGCTTTTCTCGAAAAAACCCCTCAATACGCTCTTGTGGGAAGCTCCTATTATCAAATCGATGAGAATGGGAAAATAAAGTCTATTGTAAAGGTCCTGACTGATGATCAGAGTTTAAGGGAAGGGCTGATGCTGCAGAACTGGTTTGGGCATGGCAGCGTAATGATGAGTAAGGAAGTCCTGCTCAAAGCCGGCGGATATAATGAGCGTTTCAGGTTTTCTCAGGACTACGATCTCTGGCTCAGGATCGCGGAAAACAATAAAATTGCAAATATCGAAGAGCCGCTTTACGGGTGGAGAGCCTCTTGTTCCGGCATATCCATCGAAAAGAGGAAAGAGCAGAGGCATTATGCCCAAATGGCGGTGGAAGAGGCAAAAAACAGGTTAAAGTCCGCTGATTCCGAAAAACGCACAGGCCCGATGGTCTCCGTAATAGTCCCCACCTATAACCGTCCTGACACGTTGATTGAGGCCCTGAACAGTATCCTTTGCCAGACATACAGGGATTTCGAGATCATTGTGGTCAACGATGCCGGAAGTGACGTGGAGAATATCATCTCTTATTTAAACAGAGACAGGAACATTACATATATACGGCATGGGAAGAATATGGGACTTGGGGCTGCCCGTAATTCCGGAATCAAGACAGCGAGGGGAAAATACCTGGCATATCTGGATGATGATGACCTCTATTATCCGGAACATATTGAGACCCTGGTGGAATTCCTTGAAAAGGGCGACTATAAGGTCGCGTATACTGATGCGCACAGGGCCTATCAGATAAATAAGAACAGCAAGTACCATGTGGTAAAACGGGACCTGCCCTACTCGTGCGATTTTGACCGCGACAGAATCCGCAGGGAAAATTTTGTCCCGGTGCTCTGCTTTATGCACGACAGAATGCTATTGAACGAGGTAGGCCTGTTTGATGAATCTCTCAGGAAGCTCGAGGATTGGGACATGTGGATACGTATGTCTGAAAAACATGGGTTCGCGCACATAAAAAAGGTCACCTGCGAATTTGCCTGGAGAAATGACGGGTCCACCATGACGAGCGGACAAGGGCAGGAGTTTGTTGAGGCAAGACAGAAAATTGCCGCAAAACAAGGCCTTCGGTCAGGGAAAGAGACTTGTACGAAAGTTGTGCCTGAGCAGCCGGATACAAAAAAGGGTATGGTCTCTATTATAATCCTTACCTTTAATCAGCTCAGGTACACAAAGGAATGCGTTGAGAGCATCATTAAACACACGCCTGAGTCGTATGAGATCATTTTTGTGGACAATGGGTCAACCGATGGGACGTTGAAATGGCTTGGGCAGCTTGCCGGAGAGGGGATCAACTGCCGTATGATCGAAAACCGGAAGAACCTCGGCTTTGCCAAAGGGTGTAATCAGGGCATCGAGGCAGCTCAGGGAGAGTTCATTGTTCTTCTGAACAACGATGCCGTAGTAACAGAAAACTGGCTCTCCGGCATGCTTGAGACCCTGAACAGCTCCTCCGAAACCGGTATCGTCGGATCTATGACCAATAACATCAGCGGAATTCAGAAGGTCCGGGATGCTGCTTACGAGACGCTGGAAGAGATGCACAGCTTTGCAGCGGAGTTTTATGAGAAACACCGGCATCGCCGGGTCCTGCTCAGGCGTATTGTCGGCTTTTGCATGTTATTCCGCAGGGCGCTTGTTTCTGAAATAGGACTGCTTGACGAAAACTTCGGCACAGGCAATTTCGAAGATGACGACTACTGTCTGAGAGCTGAGCTTGCCGGGTACGTAAACATGATGGCTGGTGACGTTTTCATTCATCATTATGGCAGCCGGAGCTTTGTCGGAAATAAAATCGACTACAAGGCAGCTATGGGCGGCAACAGAAAACTGTTCCTGAAAAAATGGAGTTCGGCAAATATGGCAAAGGCGCAGCGGGAAAGATACATCATCTTTCAACTCCTTGATAATGCGCAGAGGCATATCCGGCGCGATGAATTAAAAGATGTAATCCCGATGCTCGTTACCGCAATCAGGCAGCTTCCCCATCACAAAAGGACCTATATAGTGCTTTCAAAGGCCCTTATTGACCAAAAACAGTTTCAAAGCGCTCTGGATATCCTTCAGAAGATGCCGGGCGTTGAAAGTGATGTAGTTGCCCTTGCCTTGATTGGATACTGCCACGAAGGTTTGAAGGCTTTCGAAGAGGCTGAAAAATATGCGGCAAAAGTTTTATCAATCTGCGCAAACGCCCCTGAGGCCATTAACTTACAGGGCGTGATAGCCTATCAGAAGGATGACCCTGTATCAGCGCAAAGACTTTTTGAGAGCGCTATCAGGGCAGACCCAGGCTATGGTGAGCCCTATGCGAATCTGGGAGTGCTTGCGTGGTCGGCCGGGGACCAGGAAAAAGGCCTGTCCCTGCTTGAAAAGGGGTTCATGCTGTCTCCGGATGTCACAGATCACGCGGTCTTATACCATTCAGCAGCTGTGCAAATCGAACAGTACCACAGGGCTGAACTCTGTTTTGCTGAGGCATTGATATTATATCCTGAGAGCAAACGCAGTCTGTTTCTATATATTGATCTGCTGCTGAAGCAGGAGAAATATGAGAAGGCTATGGACCTTATTGAGGAAGCTCTTGTAAAGTTCGGCGCAGGAGATGATATGCTTGCCGCTGCTCTTGCTGTGAGAGGTAAAATCGGCGAAAAGAAAATAGCCGAAGAACCGGGGCAGGGGGCGACTCTTTCCTTGTGCATGATCGTCAGGAACGAGGAAAAGCATCTCGCTGCCTGTTTGAACAGCGTTAAAACGATTGCCGACGAGATTATTATTGTTGATACCGGGTCTGTTGACAGGACAAAGGACCTTGCCTTTGTTTATGGGGCCACGGTATTTGATTATGAGTGGAAGGATGATTTTTCGGATGCGAGGAATTTTTCTTTATCAAAGGCCCATGGTGACTGGGTGCTTGTTCTTGACGGGGATGAAAAATTAGCTTTCACTGATCTGCATAAGATAAGACGCCTTGTGACGAAAAAGAAAAAAGACCTCTGCGCGTATGTGCTCATAACAAGGAATTACATTTCAGGAGTGTTCTGCGGCTGGGTGCCGAATGAAGGTGAATACGCTCAGGAGGAGGCAGGAGGAGGCTGGTTCCCGAGCGACAAGATCCGGCTCTTCCCAAATGACAGGAGGGTCCGTTTTGAAAATCCGGTCCACGAACTTGTTGAGGCCTCTGTTAAACAGATCGGCATGAAGATAAAGGAATGCAGCGTGCCTGTCCATCATTACGGGAAGCTTGATCCTGATAAAGCAGGTTTAAAGGGCAGCACGTACCGCCTTCTTGGCATGAAAAAATTAGGAGACAGGGAAGATGATATAAAGGCCCTCTATGAACTTGCGGTCCAGACAACAGGACTCGGGCAGTACGAAGAGGCGCTGGATCTCTGGCAGAGGTTTATACAGCTAAAGCCCGATTATGTGAATGCCTATCTTGACATGACAAAGGCTTATGCGGAGCTGGGGAGGATCGAAGAAGCAGTTGATGCAGCGCGCAAGGCCCTCAAATTAAGGCCGGACATGAAAGAGGCTGTATTTAATTTCGCATATAGTCAATTCCGGAGCGGAAACTTTTCTGAGACTGAAGGAATACTTGAACGCTTTTCTGCAAAAGACCCGGACTATCCCATGACAGAGGCGCTCCTGTCTCTTGTTTCCATGATTAACGGCAAAACACAGAGGGCAGGGGACATCATCATGAAACTGAAAAAGAAGGGTTTTGACTATGCAGCATATCTTTATGCTCAGGCAAAAGGCCTTGAATCCGACAACAGACGCAGGGAGGCGAAGATGATTCTGTCGGCAGCCATGGGAAATGATATCGTAACCATGAATATCCTTGAATTGGTTGCTCAACTAAACCGTGACTGAGAGAGATATGAATAGAAAGACCGGGCCTGCTGAAGCCTGCGGCAAAAATATAAATGATATGTACAGGCAGGCGGCAGTATGTTTCAGGGAAGGGAGGCTGGATGAGGCAGAAGGGCTTACTGCGGAATGCCTGCGGATCATGCCGGCCCATCCTGAGCTGCTGCACTTTTATGGAATTATCAGGCTGCGCAGAAAAGACTGCCTGAATGCTGAAAAATATATAAGGGCTGCATTGCTAAAGCAGCCCGGTGTTTCGCGGTTCCACACAAACCTCGGCGCAGCCCTTCAGGGGATGGGAAGGCATGCAGAGGCGCTTGAAGCCTGCACCAGCGCCCTTTCGCTTGATAGGGATGACTTTTATGCTCTGAATGTAATGGGGAATGCCTATTCTGCTTTGGGAAGATATGAAGAAGCTGTCGGCAGGTTCAAAAAGGCAGTTGCGATCAAACCGGACCAGCCTGAGATCATCATGAACCTGGCCCATGCGTATGCTTCTCTGGGAGATATTGAAAACTCTATCTGCTGTTTTAAAGAGGCATTGCGGGCAGACCCGGGGTGTGGTCAGGCTCATACAGATCTCGGCAACCTGCTGCTGAAGCAGAAGAAATATGCGGAGGCTGAGGAGCGCTTCAGGAATGCTCTGGGAATTGATCCTGAAAATGAGCATGCCCTCTGTTATCTGGGTGTGGCCCTGATTGAGCAGGGCAGGCCCGGAGAGGCGATACTCCATCTCCAGGAGGCTGTCAGGCTGAGGCCCGGCCTTGCGTAGGCTTTTTTCTTCATAGGCAGGGCGCATTATCACGTGCAGTCTTTTGGTCTTGCGGAAAAGAACTATCAAAAGGCCCTGGAGATCGATGCATCGTTGTCTGAGGCTTACATGGGGCTGGGGAATGTGCATCGCGTCAACTTCAGGTTTAAGGAGGCAATTGCCTGTTATGAAGAGGCGCTGAAGCGTAAACCCGGCAGCCCTGAAATCTATTGCAATATCAGCAATGTCCTGCTTGACCAGTCACAGATACCGGAGGCGATCAGGGAATGTGAAAAAGCCCTTGCCATTAATTCCGAGTTTGCAGATGCGCACTGGAATATGGCTGTTGCCTTGTTGTCAGAAGGCAGATTTGACCAGGGGTGGGAGAAATATGAATGGCGGTTTCTGAGAAGCGGAGCAAAGGAAAGGACTGTTCCTTATTCAAGGTGGAGAGGCCAACCGCAGGCCGGCAAGGCTATCCTGATTTATGCAGAGCAGGGGCTTGGGGATGAAATCATGTTTGCCTCCTGTCTGCCTGACATCATTAAGACAGGCGCCGCCTGTATCATTGAATGTGACGAGCGCCTGGTCCC
>JAGVHR010000160.1 GCA_020056455.1 Thermodesulfovibrionales bacterium | reverse complement strand
GAATTGCTCCTGGTCAAAGGGATGAAACCGGAGTATCTTTATGGCAAAGATGGAGAGCAGGCGTTGCTGCCGCTGATAACAACAGTCGGAAGGCGGCCGCTTAACATTAACACTGTTTCCAGAGAGGTCATGCAGTTTCTTGGTATGAATGAGCTTGAGATCGAGACGGTGCTTAAACAAAGAAGCAGGGATTTTGGAGGGTTCAGGTTTGTTCCGCGAGCTCCGAGCAATTTCCCGGGCTATGGATTAAACGCTGTTGTCACTGAGAACTTCAGGGTCGAAGTCACAGCGAGAAGGCACAACAGCCCCATAGCTTCTCATATCACCGGAATTATAAACAGGCAGCATGATACGGAAGGCCCCAGATTAAAGACTATCTACTGGAGAGAACGTGCCGAGACTATTAGGGCTTGATATAGACAAAAAATATCTTCGCATTTCAGCTGCTGAAACCAGACTGAGACAGGTGAAATTTTTAAAAACAGGCTCCATTGCCCTGCCGGAAGACAGAGAGGAGCGGGGAAAGGTCATTCTGGAGACACTACAGCAATGGAAGGCAGCTTATACTCCCCATGGAGTGGTTGCCGGCGTACCCCTGGAGTATTTTTCGTGCAGGCCTCTTGATATGCCTGTTATGAGCAGTGATGACATGAGAAGGGCCCTTCCCTTTGAACTGGAAAAGCATCTGCCGCTTGCGATTGAAGATTATAACTTCGATTTCCTGATGAAAAAAAGCGCAGGGATGATGAAGACACTTGTATTTTCCATTAAAAAAGAGGTTGTCCTGGATATAGTCAGACTCATAGCCGGGGCCGGGCTGGAGGTTGTTTCCGTACGCAGCCGCACTGTTGACGCTCTAAACAGTATGCTGCGCGTCACCGGAGACAAGAGTATGACAGGCCTCTTTGTGCAAAATACCGGCAGCGCTTATGAAATCGCCTGCGTGGAGAGTTCCGTGCCGGTGCATTTGGCGAGAGCGCCTATGGATGAGGACTTGATTGTTGAACTGGACAGACTTTCAGAGAAATATCCCGGCAGTGTTTATTTTTCCGGGGCAATAGATGAAAGGACTGCCGAACGGTTCCATGGGCATAAAATCGATGTGTCTCCTGCTGAGGCGCTGATAATATCTTATGTCCGGAAAACCGGCCGCAATCTTGACTTTATCCCGGCTGAGCTTGCTAAGCCCAAAAAAGATCCCTATCCGTACCTTATCGGAGGCTTCGCGTCAGCTGCTGTCTTGTTGTTCATACTTACCGGATTTATCTCCTATTTTAAAGATGCCGGTACGCTTCGCGGTATTGAGGCCAGAACCGCTGAAATAAAGAGCAGGGCTGCAGGAGTCATAGAGACAAGAAGGAAGCTTGAACTCCTCGGGGCTGACAGAAAGACCCTTGCTGATTTTTTGAATGGTTCTAATCGCGCTGTCAGGACCATGCGCAATCTTTCCAACTCAGTTCCGCGTGATACATGGATACTGAGCCTTACAGTGGATGAAAAGGGGATGGTTGAAATGGAGGGTTTCTCCCGGAAGTCTTCTGAGCTGATCATGTCTTTGGAAAAGGCGGCCCATTTCAAAAACATTTCTTTTGCCGCGCCTATCATAGCGAAGGGCGGCGAAGAACGATTTTCCCTGAGACTTGAGGCAAAAGAATGACGCAGCTGAAGGTTAAAAGGAAATATGTTCTTTTGGGCGCTGCCCTGGTCTTTACCCTTATGGTTTTTCAGGGCTATTTTCTTGCGCCGAAGTCAGAGTTGATCAGGGAAGAGATCCGGACCAAATATGTTCTTCTGCAGAAGTATGAGGCATATCTGAAAGGATCTGTCGGCACTGATGCTGAAATCAGGGCTGCGGTCGCTGAGCTGAAAGAGGCTGAGCAGAAGCTGATTGCTGAAAAATCCGAATTTCTTGCCTCTGCCAGGTTGCAGAGTGACATTACGGAAATAGCGCAGAATGCTGGTCTCAACGTGCAGACCCTCAGGCCAATGAATATTCTGAAGACAGGCAATTATATCGTTGTGCCCATACATTTTGAGGGCAACGGCAACATAAAGCAGGTTAGCGATTTTCTCAAGGCGCTCGAAGGGCATCCGGCCATTGTCAAAGTCGACAAGATGACTTTGAATGTGACGAACATGCAGAACCCTAAGGAACTGCGGTTCAAAATGCAGATATCAGGGTTGGGCAGAGCATGATTAGAAAGGCGTTTATTCTGACCCTTGTCATTGCACTTTTCTTCTTTGCCGGCAAGAAATTTTATACGGATGCGCTGCGCTATGACCCTCTGGAGAAAATCATTTTGAAAAAAAATGAAGGCAGGGAGCCGGTTGTGAATGTGGTGAAGCTGACTCCGGGTTGGGCAACAGATATCCACGAAAAGAACCTTTTTAGCCAAACGAGGACATATCTGGAGCCTAAGCCGGTTGTTCAGTCCGCAGCAACTCTTGTGGAGCCGCCCCGAAAGCCTGAACTATCATTAAAAGGGATTGTTCTTGACAACTATGGCGATTATATTGCCTTTGTCGAGATAGACCAGGCAAAGGCAATGCCGCTGAGAAGGGGAGATAAGGTTGAGGGGATGGAGGTGCTGGACATATCCGGCAAGAAGCTTGTGTTAAAATGGAACAACGAAATCATAAACATGACTATTGAGAAGGTCAGGACGCTATCTCAGAAACCGAGGACTGGAAAATGAACAATAAAATAATATTTATCCTGATCGCTGCGCTGCTCTCCGGCGCATGCGGCCCGAAACAGGCTGTCAGGCAGGAGAGCGTTCCTTCAGCTGCACAGCCTGCCGAAGAACAGCGGCTGTCTGAGATATTGCCGGCGAAGGACTCTGTAGATGAGAAGAAGCCTGAAAGGCAGGCCGCAGAGAAGAAGCAGGAAGAGCAGTATGTAATGCTTAACTTTGAAAACGCCGATCTTGAGACGGTTGTCGCCACCATTGCTGAGATGCTGAAAATAAACTATATTCTGGCCCCCGGAGTTACCGGGAAGATAACCATACAGTCCCATAACAAAATACCGCTGAGTGAGCTTTTTTCGACCTTTCAGACAACCCTTGAATTCAACGGCTTTACCGCTGTCAAAGACGGGAGCTTTTACAGGATAGTCCCGATAGACACTGCAAAGCAGCAGCCTGTTCCAGTACGGACAGGAAAAAATATCGCGCCTTCAAAAGATGCCGGTTTTGTGACGCAGGAGATCCCCCTTGAATACGTAAAGGCCAGTGATATTGCCAATGTGGTCAGAAATCTCATGCCCAGGGGCACTGACATTGTCATATACGAGCCTTCGAACATGCTGATAGTGACTGCTCCGCCTCAGGGCATACTTAAGTTTCTAAAGCTGATAGAAACTATTGATATCCCTTCGACAGAAAGGGACTCTGTGAAGACTTTTGTGTATCCTGTTGAAAACGGCGAGGCGAAGAAGCTTGCTGATATACTCAAGACCATTTATGGCAAGAAGGGAACAACGGCTGCGCCCACGCCGCAGCCGGCCACATCTCAAAGGACTGTGACGCAGCCACAGCCCCAGCAGAGGGCCTCTCTGCCTGCCCGAACTCTGCCGCAGCCCGTAGTGAGCGCGGCAGCACATGAAGGTGTTGCCGGAGAATTGGATGGGGATGTCCTTATTGAGGCTTATGACGATATCAACGCGCTTCTCATCAAGGCCACGCCGCGCGGTTACATTACTCTTCTGGAGACGATAAAGAAACTTGATATCCAGCCGAAACAGGTACTGATCGAGGTGCTGGTTGCAGAGATATCTCTTGACGACAGCATATCGCTCGGCCTTGAATGGCTCATAAAGACAGATAATGAAAAATTCGGGGTGGATATCCTGGGAGGGTTTGCAAGGACCCCTTCGAACTTTTTCAAATCAGTGACGGATACGACCGTGCCCGGTGTTGTAACAACGGTTGACCTTACTAAATTTGTCCCTGTTGTCGCAGACGGCGGTTTTCTGAACGTCCTGAATCCCAACAGGTTTAATTCGCTGATAACTGCCGCTGCTGCGACCGGGAAAGTGAATGTGCTGGCAAGCCCCCATATCCTCGCTATCGACAATAAAGAAGCCAAGATCGAAATCGGAGACGAAGTCCCTGTTGCCACCTCGATCACCTCTGCGTCTGTGGATGCGAATGATACCACGAACACGACTTCACAGGTGCAGTTCAAATCTGTCGGCACCATCCTTACAGTTACTCCGCATATCAATGAGAAAAAGCAGGTGACTTTGAAAGTCAGCCAGGAAGTCAGTGAATTGGGGAACAACGTTAAAATAGGCAGTCAGGACTTTACCGGGTTCAAAACGCGGAAAGCCAATACCACGGCTATTGTGCAGGATGGGCATACACTGGTCATAGGCGGGATAATATCAGAACGTATAGGCAAGTCAAGGACCGGCATTCCGTTTCTGAGCAGTATTCCGTTGCTGGGATATCTTTTCGGGGTCACAAAAGATGAGATCCAGAAGAGGGAACTTATTCTCCTCATCACTCCCCATGTGGTTGCCGACAGAGACGAAGCTGATGCTTTGACTGAAGATTACAAAAGTAGAGTTAAAAACGTTAAAGAGCGCATCGAAGAAAGACAGAAAAAGCTCAACCAGGCAGATATCCATTTCCACAAAGAAGGTCAGGAAAAAACGCGCGAGTAGCAGGCGCGCCTGTTTCTATGCGCAGATTAACTATCTCAGAAGCTCTTCGAGGGTCATCTCCACTGAATCGCTCAGCGCCTCCGGATTGTATCCTCCTTCAAGACAAAAGACATAGGGTATGTCCTTCTTTGACGACAGAATTCCAAGCACAATTGCCCTGATTCCTTCATTTGTTACACGGAGCCCTGCCAATGGGTCCCTGGCGTGCAGGTCATACCCTGCGGATACGAGCACAATATCAGGATTGAACTTCATGATCAGCCCGGGTAGAACGTCCTGATATGCATGGAAATATTCCTTGTCTCCTGCGCCGTGGCCAAGGGGGATATTGCAGGTGTATTCCATGCCCTTGCCTTTCCCGCGCTCCAGGAGGCTTCCGGTGCCTGGATAGTGCGGGAACTGATGGGTGCTGAAGTAAAACACTGTGTTGTCCTCTTCAAATATATGTTGTGTGCCGTTGCCGTGATGGACGTCGAAGTCTGCGATGAATACCCTGGGATATCCGGACTCCTGAGCGTGACGCGCGCCTATGGCGATATTGTTAAAGATACAGAACCCCATGGCCCTGTCTGCCTCGGCATGATGGCCCGGCGGTCTGACAGCGCAGAAGGCCCCTTCAATTGCTCCTGATCTGCATCTGTCAATGGCCTCGATTACAGCTCCTGCAGCGTAATGGGCCGCCTCAACAGTACGCGGAGATACATAGGTGTCCGGATCGCAATAACCGGTAAAGTGCAGGATTTTGTCATAGTAGGAAGCGGTATGAACAGAAAGAATATCATTTTTTGAGGCCTTTTTCGGACTGATATGAATCAGTTTTCCCCATAGGGGAGTCTCCCTGAGCCTTGCATTTATAGCAATGAGGCGTTCTTTGGACTCAGGATGACCGACAGGCATTTCATGCTGAAGAAACACGTCATCGTAAATGTACCCGATTTTTCTCACTATTGCAGATCGAGTTGTTTTTTCAGCCATTCCCTGATTTCGTCTGTGATGGCATACATGCCGTGCGAAGGCTGCTCCGGTGGGTTTGTTATTGCCTTTTCCAGGAGTTCCTGGGGGACCTCGTCTATCCTGCCAATAGAATTGGTGATATCGGTCCTGCCGACCTTCAGCAGCATCAGGGCAGGGGGATTGCACTGAGACTCCACATAGAACATATACCCTGCGATTGCCTGAAGTTTTTTGAGGTCTTCCCTGTTTGCCTGAAACCGTGGTTCCATAACCATGCGGGGAGTCACATCAAGCTTGATTTGGGTGAGGATGTCAGGCCTTTTTTTAATCTCTACCAGGCCCTGAAGGTCGAATATGCTTTTTTCCTGCGGTGCATCCTGATTCATAATTGTCTCCTGAGAATTTTCGACTTTTTCCGAGTCTGCCAAATTGATAAATATTGAAAAGCAATTAATTATATCATATCCCCCGGTTCCTCTGTAGGGCAGCACAAATGACCGGAATAACATGTTAGTATGAAAAGAATCGGATGCGCCGGGGAGTTTTGTCTCCGAAGGTACAGACACTAATCAGGAGAGGATCATGAAAAAGGGAATATATATTGAAAATACCCCGCTTGATAAGGCCATGCTGATATGGCGTGAGGCTGTTTCCGCAGCCCTGGCAGGCCGCTTGCCGGCTGAAAAAATATCAGTGCATGAAGCCCATAACAGGGTCACGGCTGAAGCTGTCTTCGCAAGGATATCAGCTCCGTTTTATCATGCAGCGGCAATGGACGGCTTTGCTGTCAGATTTGCAGATACCTTTGGCGCGACAGAAACTGAAATGAAGAGCCTGAAAATCCCTGAACAGGCTGAGTATGTTGATACAGGCGATCCGCTTCCGGAAAGGTTTAACGCTGTAATAATGATCGAGGATGTGAACCATACGGACAGTGACGGCGTTGAAATGATCGAGATCATGGAGCCTGTAACTCCCTGGCAGCATGTGAGGGTGATCGGAGAGGATATTGTCAGTACAGAGCTGATTCTGCCGGAAAACCACAGGGTCCGTCCTGTCGACATCGGCGCTATGCTCTCCGGCGGTCATACGGAAGTCCTGGTCAGAAAACAGCCTGTAGTTGCTGTCATACCGACCGGTTCGGAGCTTGTTGATCCAGGCGGCCCGCTGAAGAAGGGGAATATCATTGAATATAACTCCTGGGTGCTTTCGTCGCTGGTTGCGGAATGGGGGGGTAAACCTGTCCGGTTCAGTCCTGTTCCTGATGACCCGGATAAGATAGAAGAGGTCCTTAAAAGGGCCTGCGAGCTGTACGATGTGGTTGTCCTTAATGCCGGTTCATCCGCAGGTTCCAGGGACTATTCACCGAAAGCGATATCTTCACTCGGAAAGGTGCTGCTCCACGGCGTTGATATCAAACCAGGCAAGCCTGTGATCCTCGGCTGGGTAATGGGGAAGCCGGTGCTCGGCATACCAGGCTATCCTGTTTCTGCGTATATAACGTTTAACCTGTTCGGCAAGGGGCTCATTTATGCATTGCAGGGCCTTGAGGAGCCTGGACCTGAAACAATCAATGCAAAACTTTCCCGGCAGGTGGCTTCTTCCTTAGGCCAGGAGGAGTTTCTGAGAGTGAAACTCGGCAGGGTGGGCGATAACCTGATCGCAACGCCGGTCAGCAGAGGAGCAGGTGTTCTGATGTCCCTGGTGCGGGCGGACGGCTTTGTGAGGATACCGGCAACATCTGAGGGATTCGGCGCCGGTACAGAGGTGCCCGTAGAGATGCTGAGGGGCCGCAGGGAAATAGAAAATACGATTGTCTGCATAGGCAGCCATGACAATACTCTTGACCTGCTTGCAAACCTGCTTAGGAAGAGACATCCTGAATTCTCACTCTCCTCTGCTCATGTCGGCTCACTCGGCGGGCTTATCGCCCTGAAAAAAGGAGAGGCGCATATGGCAGGCACACATCTTCTTGATGAAGAAACAGGTGAATATAACGCGCCTTATATCAGGAAAATACTCGGTGATGAAAAAATCCTTCTTGTCAATCTCGTATTCAGGCAACAGGGTTTTATGGTAAAAAAAGGTAATCCGAAGAATATAAGGTCATTTGAGGATCTTTCACGTGCTGACGTCTGCTTTATTAACCGTCAGAGAGGTTCAGGCACACGCCTGCTGACGGACAAGCATCTAAAAGAAAATCGTATATCCTCCTCAGAGATCAGGGGGTACGACCGGGAGGAATACACGCACATGGGCATAGCCTCAGCTGTGCTTACCGGCATGGCAGACGCAGGCATCGGAATACTTGCCGCTGCCAATGCGCTTGACCTTGATTTCATTCCTGTTGCAAAGGAGCGTTATGACCTGGCGATACCGCTTCAGTATGTTGATATGCAGAATATATCGGCCCTTCTCGATATCATCAGAAATGACGTGGAATTCAGGCTCCAGGTGGAAAAGCTCGGCGGCTACGATGTCTCTGATATGGGCAGGGTCATGTATGAGTCATGAGCCTCTTGCATTTGCGCTTGACGTAGCGCTCAAACCCCCTTCGCCTGAAGACAGGACTGCCGACGCAGAGCGTCTGAAGTTCGCGCTGAAAGAGGCAGGACTGGGCCAGGTTGTTGTCCCTCTCGATATCCTGAGGACACTGCCTGAGAAGCTGAGAAAAAACAGCTTCTCAATGACTGTGGTAATCGGTTGTATTGAGAAGGGCTTGAAGGTGCTCGATATCAGAGAGGGTGATATCTTCGGCATTGCGCTGGATATAGGCACTACGACTATTGAGTGCGTTGTCTACGATCTGTCAAAGAAAATGAGGCTTGCTGCCGGAGAGGTTGAAAACCCGCAGATCAGGTACGGCGCTGATGTCCTTTCCAGGATGCAGGCTGCAATGTCAGGGGAGGGCGCCAGGCTTTCTCTTGAGCTGCTCGAAGGAATAAACAGCCTCATAAGGGACGTCTGTTCAGGGATTAATATTTCGCCTCAGGACGTCTATGCCCTTACGGTCAGCGGCAATGCAATTATGTCCCACTTTTTTCTTAATTTGGATGTCAGGAACATCCCGATATCACCAAATATCACAGCGGTCAGCAGCCCTGTATTTTGCAGCGCGCTGGAGGCAGGAGTAAGCGCACACCCGAATGCGGTTGTCTATGTATTCCCGAATGCAGGCGGTTATGTTGGCGGTGATATTATCAGCGGCATGCTCAGCGCAAATATCCATAAGCATAAAGAGCCTGTGCTCTTTATGGATGTAGGAACGAATGTGGAGGTGGCGCTTGGCTGCAGGGATTGGATAATGGTCGGCGCAGGAGCAGCCGGGCCTGCCCTGGAAGGAGGGGTTGCCGATATCGGAATAAAGGCGGAAAAAGGGACCATCAGCAGGGTTGAGATCGACCGACTGACAAAGGAACCCAGGCTGACTGTCATCTCAGGAGGGGAGCCCTGTGGGATCTGCGGATCAGGCCTGATCGATCTTGTGTCAGAACTGTTTTCCAATGCAGTTATAGATCAGGCAGGCAGATTCAATGCAGCTGATAAAAGAGTAATAAAACGGAATGAGGAGCCTGTCTACCTGCTCTACGCCTCAGACAGCAGGGAACTGCTCTTCAGGGAAAGAGAGCTGCAGAATTTTCTTCGGTCAAAGGCCGCCATGTTCGCCTTCCTGTATGTGTTCCTGAGATCTGTGGGTCTGAAGTTTAGCGATATCGGCAAAATCTTCTTATCAGGCGCGCTCGGATGCGGCATCAATCTTGACAGCGCAGTGAATATAGGCATGCTTCCTGACATAAGGAGAGACAGAATCGCGCCTCTTGGCAATTCATCCCTGGCAGGGGCTTCCATGGTATTGACAGACTCTTCCCTGCTTGGGGATGTCGAAAAGGTGGTTTCTCTTGTTACCTACCGGGAGATGAGTGAAGATACGGACCTCCTGAATATACTCCAGGGCGCTCTTTTTATCCCCCATACGGACCCCGATATCCTGAAAGAATAAGGGGTTGATAGAGACCCATATTTTTTTCAGGCCGGTATGACGACCCCCCTTTTAGCTGTACACTGTAACCAGGCAGTGCGATATGCGTCATAAAGGAGGTAGTCATGGCAGGCAAGACACTCTTCAGAGGATTCATGATGGTTT
>JAGVHR010000018.1 GCA_020056455.1 Thermodesulfovibrionales bacterium | reverse complement strand
AACTTACAACTGCTCACCTGCTCCTTCAGATATATAACCCTGAGCTGGGCCGGAATTTCAGGGTCATGCCCTTTCACCTGATCATCGATGCGGTGAAAAGCGGGGAAGTGGATGCGGGCCTCATCATTCATGAGAGCCGCTTTACATATCAGCGTGAGGGGCTTGCCCGGATAATTGACCTTGGTCAGTGGTGGGAGCAGGAGACAGGTCATCCTATTCCGCTGGGCTGCATTATTGCAAAGAGAAATTTGGGTAAAAAACTTGTTGAAAAAACCGATACGCTGATTCGCAGGAGTCTTGAATATGCGCTTGCGAACAAACAGGAGACAAAAGAATATATAAAGGGACACTCTCAGGAGCTTGAAGACAGCATTATTGAGCAGCATATCAGGCTTTATGTGAATGATTATTCCCTTGATATCGGCAATGACGGTCTGAGAGCAATAAAAAAACTTTTCAGGATGGCTGCTGAGAAAGGTATTATTGCCGAATCCTCAGGGCCGCTTTTCTATAAATAAAGACAAACTCTAAAATGAAAAAATACTTTCTGCATAGAGAACCCCGCTCTTTCAGGGTCGATTACGATAAGGACCTTAATCCTGAGCAGCACGCCGCTGTCATGCACGGGGAAGGTCCTTCCCTTGTGCTCGCGGGCGCAGGCAGTGGCAAGACCAGGGTGGTGACCTACAGGGTAGCAAGACTCATTGAGTCCGGCACGCCTGCCGACAGCATCCTTCTGCTCACCTTTACCAATAAAGCAGCAAAAGAGATGCTCAGACGGGTGGAACTCCTTATCGGAGCAAATATATCAGACCTCTTTGGAGGCACCTTTCATCATGTTGCAAACCTGCTTCTCAGGCAGCATTGCGGCCTTATCGGCTATAAACAGGGCTTTTCTATCCTTGACAGGGAAGATTCCAAAGAGCTGTTCGACGCCTGCATAGCTGATATGCATAAGAACGCGACTGTCTTGCCCAAAGGCGGGGTGCTGACTGAAATAAAGTCCCTGTCGCGAAACACAGAAACACCGATTGAAGATATAGTAGTCCGCCGTTTTTCACATTTTTCGAATGTTATTGAAGAAATAAGGATTATTTCCGAACTCTATGACAATAAGAAGCTCCGGTTAAACCTCCTCGATTTCGATGATCTGCTCCTTGGCTGGAAAAGGCTTTTTACAGAGCATCCCGGCATCCTCAAATACTATGCTCTCAAATTCAGGTATATACTGGTTGACGAATATCAGGACACCAACAGGCTTCAGGCAGAGATTGTTGATATCACGGCAGGTCCTTCCGGAAACCTGATGGTGGTCGGTGACGATGCCCAGTCCATCTATTCGTTCAGGGGAGCCGACTTTGAAAACATCCTGAAATTCCCTGATAAACATCCGGGGAGTTCCATCTACAAGCTTATTACCAACTATCGTTCCACACCCCAGATCCTTGCTCTTGCCAACAGCAGCATTGCCCACAACCGCCGCCAGTTCCGGAAAGACCTTCATGCAGTGTCCGGCGCGGGCGAATTGCCCTATGTTGTGGCGCTCAGGGATGTTTTCGAACAGGCTGAGTTCATCTCATCGGTCGTAATAGACATGAACGCAGACAGCAGACCCTTTGAAGACATGGCAGTTCTTTACCGTTCACATTTCCAGTCCATGGAACTTCAGATGGAGTTTCAGCGAAAAGGCATCCCCTTTGAAGTAAGGTCAGGCCTTACTTTTTTTGAGCAGGCCCATATCAAAGACGTGCTGTCGTTTCTCAAGCTGCTTGCCAATCCCCGCGATGAGATAAGCTGGAAGAGGGCGCTGAAGCTCATCCCCGGCATCGGCAATATAACTGCGGCCAGGGTATTTAACTTTATCCGCGACGCGGAGAGTCCTGCTGAGACAGTCTTTGATGCGTATATACTTGTGCCGAAAAAAGCCCTTGACGCCTTTAACCATTTTCTCGAAATGCTCAGCATACTGAAAGATCAGCGCTTTATGGCCTCTCCGTCCGGCGCAATAGATCACGTGCTGCATCATGGATATGAAGATTATCTTTACGCTGCCTATCCTAATGCTGAGATGAGGCTCGAAGATATTCAGCAGATGATCAAGTTCAGCCGGCGGTATGATTCGCTCGAAAAGTTCCTGAGCGAGATGACGCTCCAGGGTCTTGCGGCTGCGGCGGAAGGGTCTGACGAGACCGAAGGCAGGGTGGTGCTGTCGAGTGTGCATCAGGCAAAGGGCCTTGAATGGGGCGCGGTATTCATGATAAGCCTCAGCGACGGCAAATTCCCTTCTTCAAAGTCACTCAAAAACGACGAGGAAGAAGAGGAGCGCAGGCTGTTTTATGTCGGCGTTACCCGTGCCAGGGAAGCCTTGTATCTCTGTTATCCTCTGACCACCGATGACTGGCAGACTGTCGGTATTGCCAGGCCTTCCAGGTTTATAAAGGAGCTGCCTGAAAATTGTTTTGAGGAGATGACAGTCGAAGATGTATAATACGCCTTCTATAAGCAGCATTTATTGGGAATGGAGACACGCAGATGACTTATTCGGAAGCCATTAAAACAGGATTTAATACAATCAACAGGCTTTGGCAGCTTATTGCCGTACAGGCCGGATTGATGGTGATCAACTGCATCGGTTTTTTTGTGATCGTCGGCATACCCCTCGGCATAGCCTTTGTTATCTTCGGTCTTGACCTCACCGGCATTACCCAGGCAAAAGACTTTTTCAGCATGTTTACAAGCCCGTCTGATTTTATCTCAAAGTACCTCTGGCTTGTTCTTATGGTTGTCATCAGTATCGTCTTTTATATCCTTATCGTCACGACGCTTGGGCTTTTCGTATTCAGCGGATCAGCAGGCATGATCGGCCAGGGCATTTTCGTACCTTCCGCCTTTTTCAGCATGAAGCGGTTTTTTTCAGAGGGCCGGCAGCTGTTCTTCCCCATCATGTGGTTTTCCGGCCTGATGGGACTTTTATTTATTGTTGTGGCTTTTATGCTGGGCCTGTTGGGCGGAGGTATTGCAGCAGTTGTCTCTGCAGCAAAGGGCCATGATTCAACACTGGCCCTTTTTCTCGGCATATTCTTCTGGCTTTTACTGTCCCTTGCGGCAGTCAGCCTTATTCTTGCTATCCTTGCTGTCACAGTCTATGGAATTGCGATACTATTTTTCAGGCGCGAAGGTTCTGTTAAGACGCTCAGGGCCTCCTGCCTGTTTCTCTGGAACAGACAGGACGCATTCTGGCTCTATATACTGCTGCTGCTCGGCTACGTTACCGGCAGCTTTGTCATGATGCTCATCAGTTATCCGTTTTACCTGGTTCCGATCCTCGGCCCGATAATCTCATTTCCCCTGCAGCTCATCTCATATATCGGGCAGGGTTATCTCGGTCTTATTGTTCTGGCTGTTGTTTTTGTCTATTACCATGAGCTTGAAATAAGGAAAGATATGCTTGTTCAGGCAGTCGCAGGGCAGGAGGCCGCAGCTACAGCCGAAGGTTCCAGGAGTCCTGAAGATACTTCTGTTGTTCAAGAGCCAGCGCAGGAAGCTCCTCGTCCGGCTCCGGATGAGAAGCCTGAAGGCTGATTTCAAAGATCTCTTCAAAGGCTTCGCAGACAGCTTCTTTGAATTTTTTCTCATCAAAGTCTGTCATGATCTCCTTCAGCGCAGTCATGCAATCAGCCCACTTTAGTGATTCCGCCCTCCCGAAAATATGCTGCATCTTCTCTTTGTCATATGCATAGGGGATTGATACCTGCTGGAGCAGCCCTTCCTGCCAGCGTTTCTGTGCGGAACCCACGATTTTACGGTTATTCAGGAGGACTTCCCCGTAAGAGCTTGACTCAAAGCAGAGCGGGCTTTTGCTCAGGACCCTGCCTTTTTCTCTTTGCATCTTTGATTCAACACGAATGCCGATCTTCAGGAAGGCAAGATTGAATGCTTTGCTTATACTATGGAAGCTGTCCATAAGACTTTGCGAAAAAGGCTCCTTGTCCGTACGCGCCGAGATGCTGCAGGTCAGTTCAGCGCCGTGCAGAATGGCCCTGCCGCCAGTCAGCCTTCTTACAACCGGAATTTTGCCGGCGCGGCAGTAATCAAGATCAATGGATGATATCTTCTGAAAACAGCCAAGACTTAAGGACGGCCTGTCCCAGCCATAGAATCTGAGGGTTGGAGGGCAATCATGCCTCCTGACTGAGGCTGCAAGCGACTCGTCCAGCGCCATGTTATATGAAGCTCTGCACTGGCCGGAGTCAATCAGCCGCCATTGACTGTCCATAGAAAAGGTCCGCAGAGACCTACTTCTTCTCCAGTATGATCCTGTGGCGCAGGAGAGAAACCTCCCTTATCTGTCCTTCAAAGACCTTTTGTTCGCCAAACAGATTTTTCAGAAAGATCCTGCCTTCTTCAGGCTTTAGTATATCAATGTTTTCGAGATACAATTCTTCTTTGCCATCTTTATAAATATACGCATTTGTCTCACACATGGCCGCGCTCCTTTATCTTTAAGATAACATGTTGTATCGAAAGTCCTGATCGATCCCTTTTCTGATCGCATTGGTGGGTGGACTGCCGGTCTTGCTCATGACCTCACTCAGCCATATTGTGTGGATAAGCCTGACCTCAACCGGCATACTGGGCAGACCAAGCACCTTGGCAATAGCGGTCCTGTGCTGCCCTCCGGGCAGCCGGTAGAGCTGTCCGCCCGGGCCTATAGCAACCCCCACGTTAAGTTCATCAGTAGTGGCCTGCCCCCGGCTGCGCAACAGGCTGACAGAGATCATGCCTTGCTCCTGAATGGAGCGGAACAGGGCCACAAACCTTTGAAAGTACTGATCAATCAATTCCTTTTGGTCCAGCAGGATATGTTGCCTTTTCAGGGGTTTTCCGCGCTCAACTGCCCTTATCAAACCGGCGTAAGAGTCTGTTGACTGATAAACCAGATTACTTTTATAGAGTTCAACCGCCTCTGTAGCCACTGTGGAAAGCATGATTGCCCTGGAAATCGGCCCCCAGTCTCCGGCACTCAGGAAATAATCGCTGCTATGAAAGCTGCTCTGTCCGTCACTGATCCAGTCAACCAGCCGCAATTCGATCCGGGCCGGAGCGCAATCAAACAACAGTTTTTCTCCGAAACAATATGTCGCATAGAGATTAGGCACAGCAAACCCAAGCTCCCTCTGCTTCAGCGCATAAAGCGCCCGGGCCAGCATCAGGTTCAGTGGCGCTTCCCGGCCCAATAAAGGCTTCGCTGCACGCGCAACTCCAACCCGTAAGCACCGTAACAGCCAATCGCGAGGCCTGCGGTCCCTGGCTGCCAGATGAACGTAGCCGCTCATTTAACACTTTCCATAGAGAATGATAATCACGCCATGGGATACGGGGAACAAGCTTTTTTTATTGCCGGTCCGTCCTGTTGAAATACTTTTCCCACCAGTCTTCTCTGCGAAATCTGTGTATCTGGCGGTTCCAGGCCAATGCGACTTTATGTAAATCCTTTCGATAGGCAAAAGATGTCTGGAAACATCTTGAAAATAACGCTGTCAGTAACTTCGGTTTATGGCCTCTTAATAAATAAATTTCCCCTGCTTTCTTCTCAACTATTTTTTGTTTGTATTTATTATTGACTCTTAACACACGCTCGTGAATCTGCATGCTGGTCTCCGACTCGAACAGCTTCGGACCTTTCATGAAATCATGGAGGGCCATCTGTATCAATGCAGCTTTCTGATAATTATTAACAGCCATGTACTTAAGCATTATCCAAAGAAAATAAGTCGGCTCAAGCATTTTAAAACGGCCCTTATAAACAGAAGCCATAATTAGCCTGTTTCTGAAATGATAATAGGTCTTCCATTTGCTCTTCTTGGCATAAAAAGGTTCATGCCAGACCGCAATGCCCGGAAGGCCCACAGTCGGCACCCCTATCTTCTGCAGCCGAACGCCATATTCAATGTCATCTCCCCTGATAAATATGGGAGCAGGATAGCCCGCAGCGCGAAGATGTTTCATGGGGACCGCGCAGAACCACCAGGCAGCGTAGTCATCTTCGAGAGCGCAGTTAAACGGAGCAAGAGAATCAGGCCCTCTGAGGTCGATATTGCGATGCAGCTGCGCAGTTTTTGCATTCTCCATCAGCATGGTGCCGGCCTCATGCAGGAGCCACGGCTTCAGTAAATCAAGCATATGACCGCCGACAACAATCTCGTTATTAAGATATGCTATAAACGCGGAAAGGTTTGTTATTATCCCCGGATCGATTTGTATATCATCATCCATCAGCACATGATAGTTGGCTTCAGCTATATTCAGGCTCTCATATATTGTTCTTGTGAATCCGCCGCAGCCGCCCATATTATCCTGGGTAACACATTGAATAAGGGGATTCTGAGAGATAAGCGCCTTCAGTCCGGGATGCCTGAAGGCCTCACCCTGATTCACGATTATAATCTTCGCGATGTTGTTATCAAAGTCAGGATAACGGGAAAGCCTGCTCAGATTATTAAAAAGATATTCTTCGCGATTATAAGTACAGATCCCAAACGTCAGTTTGGCCTTCCTCACAGGAGGATCATCAGTCCTTATCCCCATATAATAAATTTCGCTGTCTTCTTCGGCAAACAGGCTTATAAAAATCCTTCCCGTCCGTCTGACAGCGAAGACAGGCAATTTCAGACTCACTACACCGCCGCTGCTTGCAACTGATTTTTCTTTTACTTTATGGCAACCGGTCTCCCCGGTATCCCGGAATACCTCAACATGTACGCTCCCCCTGAATTGCAGAACCAGTCTCGCATCCTTAAGGCTTGTATATTTATGCCAATAATCCTCATAGAAAGAATTGAAATAGGTATTCGTGGAGATCCTTAGTCCCTTGTTCAGCAGAATTGTATGCCCGCTGATTTCGACCTTCCCATGAGGAGTCCTGAGGTATAATGCTGATACTGCTCCGCCCTTCGGCAAAAGGAACTCCTGTACCATATGTCCTTCCCTCAGGATATCGGGACAATACGCATGACTGCCCTCACCGAATGCCGACATATCTTTATGCAACTGCAAAGCTATCACTATAGTCCTTTCCGATGTCGCTTGTATTATCCCGGCCGTCTGCAGCCTGATGCAGACAAGGCCGGCCCCTCAACAGCAGGGGAATACAGGATTATTATCAGGCTGTCTGTCCCGGTTCGGGCGCTTTCACTTCTTCCACTGAGGATTCAGCTTCATTTTCATGCGCATCATCCGTATGTGAACTGCCCGGACTTTCTTTTGTCCTGAAAAATTTTTCAAATTTCTTGTATCCCGGAGCTGACACGTACTGAACAAGCCGGCTGCGCAACTCGCCTTCAGGCTTGATGATATCCAAAAAGGAAGCGACCATATCAATAGTATCCTCAAAATTGCCTCTGAATTTTTCATAGCTGACAAGCAGGGTTGGGACATTAGCTGCAAGAGCCAGACCGATGTTTTGCATATTATAAACAGCAGCTTCATTGAGCGCGAATCTGAAGTTTTTGGCCATTTCAGGACCGTTCCATCTCTGGTTCCCCAGGGCAATGGCCACAGGATCGCGTGAAACAATAATCAGATGCGGGTTGCGCAGGCTTTTCAGATAAAGTGGGAGCTGTTGGGCAGCCTTCGGAAACTTCCAACCCCAGACTGCATGGGAACTGTTGCGCAACCTGATGACTTCCTTGAGCCTTGAAACCGGCTTATGCATAAAAAGCGGGTCCTCATTATTTCCCTCGAGATTGTCTCCCATATAGACCCCCAACCCTCTGACTATGCCGGCAATCGGACTCGTGCCGCCCCTTTCAGTGCCGAATACGACTATAGTCTTCGTATCCGCATGGATAGGAGGCCTTAGAATAGCGCCTGTTTTAAAAAAAGTCATAAATTATAACTCCTGTTCCTGGTTTCGACTTATCACGCGACTGTCAACAATGACAACGCCTCTTCCGTTGTTTGATCTGATATGGCAGACCCCTTATAATGCAGCAGAAGTTCTGTCACGTGTTGCTCCATGCTGATCAATGAATCTGCCTGCTTCCAGAAAGAAGCCGGCTGTATCTCCCCTGAGAGCAATTTCGATATTTTCCTGATCAGACTCTCGTGGTTGCCGGCGAAAAACATGAAATCGCTGTTAAGGCCGCCCAATTCTTTTGCGCCGCCAAGATGGCTTGTCAGAATGGGGATCCCCCTGCTCACTATTTCTATGGCAACCTGCGGCAGATTGTCCTCCCACAGGACCGGGATGATCCCGATATCGCAATCTGCCAGCAGGCTGTCAAGCTCATCGTGGGTATACCCGTCAATCACTTCGAGAAACGCGTATTTTGGAGCAATTTTCCTGAGCCTCTCCACTGCTTGTTTATCACCCGCCGGCGCTATAATCTTTACCTGTATCCGGCAGCTGAGTGAGTCCGGCAATTTTTCCAGAGTTTCCAGCAGGAAATAAAACCCCTTGTCCCTGCGCATGTAACCCATATAGCATATTGAAAGTTCATCCTGATTCTGCCTTGCTATACGCCTCGCATTGGTCATGAAGCTTTCATAGTGTCTCGTTCCGATATAGGAAACAGCTGTTATATCAGCTCTGAATCCGAAGCTGACCACAACATCCCTGACCTGGCCGGATACTGCAAGACACTTGTCACAGTGCTTGTTGATCAGTTCAATGGCCGCCTCTCTTCTGTATTTAAAAGTGCCCGGCACCGCATAGCTGCCGGAGCTGGAAACAGACGGCTTCATATGCGCCGCCTTTCCTGGACCCAACTGATACGAAGACCTGCGGCTGTTCATCAGCATTACAAGCTGATAAGCGAGGGAGATTGCCCTGGCCGGCCAAACATGAGAGATGCCCTGCCTCATCCGGACGGCCAACTCAAAGGCAGCGGCAAAATTCGTGCTTCCTCCTTCTAAACCGAGCTGTTTGAGGGTATTTGCCAGCCGGTGAGCAAAGAGCAGTTCTTTAACATCAGGGCGTCTGACACATCCTTCACAAAGCCTTCCATTTTCATAGTTATAGCAGTGCTCAGCTTCATTCCTCCAGAGATTGACCTGGGGACAGACAGCATAATAATTATGGATCGATAAGATAAATTTTGTAGCGCTGTATTTTTTCTCAAGCTCCAGCACAGAGAAGGGGAGCCCTTCGAGGTTATTGAAATGGACAACATCAAACGGGCCGTGTTTACCGATAAAATCATCAAATACGCGGTACGTATCATTTCTCTCAAAAAGCCTGTCGTTTTCTCCGAAACAGGAATGCCCTGGTGACATTATATCGGAATTGACGATTTCAAAGGACGAAACGCCCCGAACAATGCCGGCTTTTGATTTCAGTCTGACTTTGCGTATATATGGCCTTTTTTTGAAAAATGAGTAAGTTATCCCGGAATAAAGAGTGAAAATTTCATGCTCTTTACGGGAGACCAATTCATGGATCAGGTTTTCCTGATAAATACGGACTCCGCCGCCCCTTTTTTCAGGATCGAAATCCTGTATCCAGTTATAGTACAGTATCTTCATCCAAATACCTTTCCACCGGAAACGCCATCTGCGCGCCTCATGGATAAACTATCTTATCATTTGCCCCTGCCGCGTTGCCATAGTAGCGCGCAAGTTCCTGCCGGGTCCGCAAATGCATGTGATATTTTCTCCGGCAATATTGTTCTTTGCGTATCCGTCAGGAATATCCAAACCTTCCTGCATTGATAATACAAAATCCGGATCAACTCCTGCCTTGTCAAGCAAAGTTCCTTTGCCGTCCCTGCCCAGGGAAACAACTTCAGCATGATAGGGCCTGTAACCAAAACCTATACCTGCTCCCAATGAATCACACGCCATATCACACGAAGTATTCCGGTCTGATATCCGGACCAGGCTAAACATCCTGCTGTTGTGTTCCATTGAACACGTCAGGGATAGAACCTGCCCAGATCTGACCTTCAGTTCCGGCCCCAGCGTATATCCGTAGTTTTCAGTTTGCGGAGACAAAAGTTCTGCTCTCACATATCCCAGGGCTCCGGATCCCCTGCAGATGCGGTCTGAAAAAGTTGCAACTGTTGTTTCTTCCCCATCACCGGCTGCCCTCCCCGTAACGTATTTAAAGTCAGGACTCTCCTTCCTGGTGCCCAGATCACTGCACACATAAAGGGCGCCGGGAATGTTGGCGCTCTTTTCGCGAACAAAAGCATCAAGCGACTGATCATGCGGTATTTCAGCGCCATTTAAACCGGAGCCGGGGCTAAGCGCTGACGCTGAAAAACATGCGCCTCCGTTATATCGTCTTTCTCTGCAAAATGAATTACAGCTTTGTCCTGAACCCGGCCTGCCGGTCAAGACCCATTTACGGAAACTCCCCGGATAAAACGCAGCCCTGGTTTTGTGCGGCTGTGTATAATCAGCTCCCCAGGCCTCATACACTGTAAAAACAGCATTATTATGAAAAGGATCAATGTAAACTGACTGGCTCCAGATCGCTCCCTGGTCCCACGGGCTTTCTGCTTTGATGTCCTGCTGCCATGTCTTTTCTTTTGGCATAAGGGGAGCGAGATCGAGAAAGCCCTTGCGTTGCGCGTGCGCCAGGATTCCGGAGATGAACGGCACTTCAAAAAAACTGGCGCAGCATGGATAGTCACGGTCAGCCGGCCGCTTCTCATGCTCAGAGAGCATATTATAATTGACCGCGAATATCAGAGAATCATTGCCGAGGTTGCTGACTGTCATGTTCTGCTTATACCAGAACCGGTACCCCATCTGCCGGACCTGCCTGGGCCCGCCTATTTTCGCAGGCACCTCATCGGCGAAAAGCCTGATCTGAGGACCGAAGCGGACAGCGTTGTTATCCTGGAGAACAACAGCCTGCATGAAGAAACCATCCCTGACGCCTCCAGTGGTCTTGCAGGAGGCCTCAGCCGGACGGCACTGATATGTCATCACAACACGGCCAAGATTGGTGTCAAAGTAGTCCCCGTCGGTATTCGGAGCGGCTGTTGTTATCCTCGCCAACCCCGGCAGTACCTGGCCCTTCGGACCGGCATAACCCGGGATATCAGGCAGATCTTTCTGCCAGACAATACGGGTTTTTAGAGGATCAAACAATATGAGCGCTCCCGGCCTGCCGCCTGTTCGCTTGTATGCGATCAGCAGCTTGCCGTTAATGCCTGCTACAGCTCCTGTTACCGGCCAGACATCCCTGACAGGAGCTATACGGAAACGATCAGGCGGTATCCACTCCCACTGGTCCAAAGGGGTAATCCGCCCATTGCTGCTGAAGCGGTCTGCGCGAATACGGGCAAGCCGCAGCACATCACCTGCTTTATCCTCGCGGACCCTGAAACAGTTGTAGATATATGGGACTTGTTCAATCTTTATTGCGGCCAGATGCGGGGAAGATACGCCGCGCTCATATCCATATTCAGAGTTCAGGCGTGGCGCGGCAATGCGTTCCGCTCGCGGAAGCCATTTTATACCGGAGGAAAGAATAGTAAAACTCTCCGCACCACTGACAGAGCCGCCGGCAGAAAACGATACTGCCGCAGACATAAGCAGAATCAGCAGGCCCAATAATAACGGTTTCATAAAAAGTCCGTATGCTGCGTTGCGCTTCAAAACTCCCTTCGACTCGCTCAGGGCAGGCTCTTCGACTGTCATGGTGAGCCTGTCGAACCATGCGCGCCTTGCCTCCGGAGCTTTTTACAAACCCGTTTCATTTGGGTTAACCCTGCTGAAAATATTCTCTTAGATCTTTGGACATGGTAAACTTAATTACCTTGCGAGCAGGCTTTTCAGCATCGGCAGATTTCTCGACAACTCTGAGCGCCCCTAATTTCGGAATTCTCACCTCTCCTGAGGTCTTAAGCTCGTCAATCAGAAGCTGAATAAATTCATCCATAACCAACCTTGCAGATTTTCTTGCCCCAGGTTTGTCCGATTTCTGCGAAATCCTGCCTATCAGCTTCTCAGTCAGCTCACTACGCTTTAACATAATTTTCTCCTTTTCGGTTTTTTGGTTTACCTGCACGCCGTTGTCATTGACAACGGCATGGTTTTCTACTATCCCAGGTTTCCCTGATTTACGCGCTTTTTTTGAAGAAGGCTCTCTTTACCTTGTTCAAAACCCATTAGTGCATATCAATAAAGAAAGACGGTAGTTCCTGCTTGCAATTAAACAGCGAGACTGACTCTCTCGCTGCTGTTAATGCCTCTGCTATGGCAGCGTCCATATCGATATACCTGTAGGTCCCCAACCGTCCGACAAAGGATACGCCATTTTGCAATTTGGCCAGTCCGATATATTTATTCAAAAGATCTGAGTAGCCTGCATGTCTCACAGGATAGTAGGGTTCATCCTCATGGCCGCATTGTGAACTATATTCCTTATAACAGATTGAAGAACTGAATGACCCCATCTCCCACGGCGCAAAATACTTGTGCTCCGTAATCCTCGTAAAAGGCACATCAGAGTCGCAATAGTTGATGACCGCATTGCCCTGATAATCGCCCTTGACCCTCAGGGTATCGAATTTCAGGGTCCTGTATTCAAGCCTGCCCTCTGAATAACCAAAATACCTGTCTATCGGGCCTGTATAATAAACATGATCAAATTTTCCATTGTGGTCTTCGAATTTGCAGCCAAGAACCACTTCTATCCCTTCATGCTCCAGTATCTTCCTGACCATCTCTGTATACCCGGTAGCGGGTATACCCTGATACGGGTGTGCATAGTAGTTGTCGTCATAATTAAATCTCAACGGAAGCCTTTTCAGTATGGAAGCGGGCAGCAGTTTCGGATCAAGCCCCCATTGTTTGCGCGTATACCCTTCAAAGAAAGTCATGTAAATCTTCTCGCCTACCATGGCCAGGGCCTGCTCTTCAAAACTTGAAGGTTCCCTGATATCGGTCCGGGCAAGGCTTTTGATAAATTCAGCAGCTTCCGACGGGCTTAGCGTCTTGTCGAACAGCTGATTGATCGTATGCAGATTGACCGGAAGCGAATAGACCCTGCCGCCTGCAATTGCCTTTACCCTGTTGACGTACGGCATCATTTCACAGAATCTGTTTGTATAATTCCATATCTCTTTTTTGTCCGTGTGGAAGATATGGGGCCCGTATTTATGTTCCATGACACCGGTCAGGGGGTCCCGCTCGGAATGGCAATTGCCTGCAATGTGGGGCCTTTCGTCCATAACGAGAATCTTATGGCCATTTTCAGCGAGTTCGCGCGCAATGACAGCGCCTGTAATTCCTGCGCCAACAATAAATATTCTTTTCATTCAGCACCTGTTTTATAATTTCAGACTCAAGAAGCCTGTTTCGCCTGCAGCATTTTTCTGCGGCGATTAAGTTTTTTCATCTCTACTCGGATTCCGGATTTGCGCTGAAACAAGATAATCATTCGCTTTATAAAATCCTTACTGTCCTCATCAGTTATGAGATACATAGAACACAATCGCCTCAGAATAACAGCCATATCATTTCCATAACGTTCCTTAAGCATCTTATGATGCGCCAAATCCGATAATTCGCTGTGCAGTCGCTTCAATACCGTATCCGAATAAGCCGCTTTTTTCCCTCTGATAAAACCAGCGGCATTCGCACTTTCATTAAGGATAAATTGAGAGGGAACGCCTTTGAAAATCCTTTCATACAGTTTAATGTCATCCTGATTAAATTCTTTCACGAGGTTGTTGTCATATTTTGAAGAGCCGCCCTTCGGGTTTTCGTTAGCCCGAAAGGCCTCTGATATAGGTGGCACGCCGATATAATCCAGCAATATCCGGGAATGCTCAGCAAAGTTCTCCTGCGTACCTATAAAATTAAATTTTTCAAGAATACTCAAAGCCTTATCAGCCGTATCATCCGAGCCCGATGTATCCAACGAAGGGAATGCGGAAATAATCATCTTGCACATAAAATTTGCGTGCCGGCCCACAAAATTCTCAAAGGACTGTTTTAAGCCGCGTTTTCTGTGCTCATACTTATACCAGCTTATGACCCGCTCTACCGGCTCCCGCAGAAAAGTAAACAGGAAATAATCTCTTCCAAGATCATACAGCATGCTCTCCTGAACATCGTGGCCCCATATGACCTGCTTTTTGGGCAAGGCTGCTTTCGGCAACTCATCAAAAAAAACCCTGCCGAACTGATAATTCACAATCGGGCTTGTAACGACCAGATGACTCCTCAGATGCTGTTCAAAATGGATCTGCAAGGTTGTACCTGCAGCCTTATGCACATGCAATCCAATAAAAATCTTTTTTTTCATGCAACCTCTCCGTATAGTTTAAAATGAGTCGAAAAATCACGAGCCTTCAGCAGGCACACTCAAATACCCTTGTCTGTTAACCGGAACCTTGAATGCGCTTCTCCAGGCATTCCTTCCACCCAGAAGCTTATTATCGCATCCCGCTTGCCGGCCAGCCATTTTTCCGGGGCGTGCCCGGCAATATCCAAAATGATCTTTTTGTCATCTATTAAATCATTGCTGAGGAGAAACAAATTATCGATTCCTCGCTTTCCCCACGGAAATTCCATGCTCTCCTTAGCCACGTCTGCCTGACCGAATCTCCACAGAATGCTTTTTTCGGGTTTATTCTTCAGGATATAGTCAATACGAATGCCGAGCATTGTTCCTTTTTGCTGCAGGAAATCAGGTTTTGACAGTCTGACCATTGCAGCCAATTTATCCGGCAAATCATGGTATCTGGCGCCGCAAATGCCCTTACCGTCAGATTTTGTCACGCCCACATAAGCAGACGCACGAGCGGCATCATAGTACCCGTAACTGCCGTTAAGAACTGTGCCTGCGCTTTTTTTAATCCTGTCTGCATATGAGTAGGTTCGGACAAGCCTGGCCTTTGTCAGACTATCGTAACTCGGTCCGGCGGCAGCGCCCTGCTTTTCAATCTTCAGCATGGCAATGCCGGGCCCTTTAACGTCTACATCAATTAAGCCGCTTTTTTCTTTCTCAATTGTATACTTTGCGCTGAAGCTGTAGGGAGATTTTGAACCTTCAAACGGACTACCGTGTTCCTTGTCGATATGATAAATTGTAATCCCCATTTTGCCGCTCAGCAGGGAAACAGGTATATTCTTTAAATTCAGTTTAATGGTCCTGTCCGTATTGCTTTTATTCCAAAACATGACAGCCACGCTATTTTCATCAACAGATGCCATGGCATTGACGCCAAAAGGCAGATTTCCGTTGTCCTTCACCCTCCAGACAGGCATGAGCGCGTATAGATATAAAGCATGGTAATGTGGTGTTAATACATATTCCCCTGTCTTATTATTCCAATTAACAAACGCCTTTCGACCACCGACCCAGTAACTAAAGCACACATGCTCGACATCAAGTTCTCTTAATAAATTATCAAGTTCATCGATATAATAAACCGCGTGTTTCGAGGAGCCAGGTTTATCATTGTCTTCAGTATATGGCGCGAATTGCGTCATTATAAGCGGCACATTGTTCATTCCTGTGCCGATTGAGTTTCTCGCTTCGGACAAAAGAGATGATCTTTTCCCGAAATAACTGTTAAATGTTATGTAATCAAGCCTGAGATTGGGATCATTTTTTTTCCGCTCGGAATATTCTCTGAAAACCTCGTTTAGAAATGACCTGCCCTGGAATTGTTCAGCAGGTTCCGCCGCCTTTGCGATAAAGCTCGCCATCCCGAACGTGTCATACTCACTGATTGGGTCGATCTCATTAAAATATGCCTGATAAATATCAATCAGATCGTTGGCGGCTTTCCGGAGGTTGTTGCCGGCAAGCGTGTGTGTTGGTTCATTCCAGATGGACCAGTTGATAGGATATCGTTCAAGATATGGAGTTGCCCACAGTTTCATTGCAATGGAGGACTTTTTTATGTCAGTAGGCGTTGGGTGGATGGCCGGCCGTTTGATTACAGCCTGCTGGTACGGCCTTGGCGCTCCAATGAGCTGGTGCAAAATCTTGATATTGTTTGCGTAAAGAGAACGCTCCATATCCAAAAGCCATGGACTTGGGTTTTTAACAATAATATTCCCTTTGTTCTCTTCAATTGGATACGGCTCAAGTGCAAAATTCCGGTCCTCGACATCGTCGAAATCTATTTCTGAACAGAAGATCCCTGGACTCAAGGCCTTGATAAACTGAAGACTATCCGGCAATTTTTCATGAGAAAGCGCCCTGGCAAAGCCGATCTTTGATTTCACGAGAGGATAATTGGTAATAGTGGAAAAATCAACTTCGAAATCAGGGGCAGCAAGGACAAACGAACTGATTAATAAAAAAATCAGCGAAACAGGCAATATGATCAGCTTATTCAATTTCATGATTCTCTATTCGCCTGCTCGTCAAACACCTTTTCCCACCACTTCCCGTCCCTGAATCTTGCCGCTTCCCTGCCCCAGGTCAGGGCAATTGCCAGCGAGTCCCGGCGATAACCGGTAAAGGCGGCAAAGCAGTCTCTGAACAGAGAAAACAGCACTTTCCGGTCCGGACAATATAATAGATTATAGCTCCCTATGCCGTTGGTCTTTACATATGCATAAGCTCCTATGTTGGCAGGAGTTGCATCTTTGTCCAGATAAAGATGCCTGGGCGAGGAACCCTTTCCATGCAGATAAGCCGACAGCAATCTTCGGGCAATAAGCATATACCTGCATAGCTTTGTTTTAGGCATTGTCTTGAGCCTGGGGCTTTTATATTTTCCGCCGGGATCCACAGTTTCAGACTGATATTTTTTGTTCAAGGCAGTAACGCGTCCATGGATCTGCTCACTGGTCTCCTGATCGAACAAGGCAGGGCCCTTCATGAAATCAACAAGCGCCAACCGGACCAACGACGCTGTCTGATAATCATGCACTGCCAGGGCCTTCATCATGATCCAAAGCATATAAAACGGGGCCACGAGCTTAAAACGGTCCGGGTACACAGATGCCATGATAAGTCTGTTTCTGTAATCGTAATAGGTCTGCCACCCCCCTGCCTTTATATAAAAAGGCTCATGCCATACAGCGATTCCCGGCATCGCAACGGTCGGGACCCCCATTTTTTTGAGTCTTATCCCATATTCCATATCGTCTCCCCGGATGAATATCGGGGCCGGATATCTGGCCTCACGCAAATACTTCGTGGGTATAGCGCAGAACCACCATGCGTTATAATCGACCTCCTGGGCGTTGTTGAATGGAATCAGCGAATCAACTCCACGCAGATCGATATTATGATGCATGGGAGTTATACGGGTATTCTCCTTTATCATTGCGCCTGCCTCGTATAAAAACCATGGTCTCAGGAGATCAAGCATATGTCCGCCGATCACAATTTCCTCTGTGAGAAACGACATGAAGGCGATAAGGTTCGTGATGATTCCCGGATCAATCTGAATATCATCATCCATCAGTATATGATAGTTTGCTGAAGCTACATTCATTGCCTCATGCATGGTCCTGGCAAACCCACCGCACCCTCCCAGATTACCCTGATGTATGTTGTCAATAACTTCGTTTTCCCCGACAAGCTTCTTAAGTTTGGGGTTCCTGAACTCAGCTCCCTGATTCACTACAATGATCCTTGCTATGCTTTTGCAGGTTTGTGAATATTCGACAAGTTTGGCAAGATTGCCCAGAAGGTATTCTTCCCTGTTGAAGGTACAGATGCCGAAGGTTACCCTGGGTTGTCTCTCAGGAGGATTATCTGTTTTTATCTCTATGGAATAAATTTCACTGTCTTCTTCAGCAGATATATCCACAAAAATCCTGCCCAGCTGCCCCAATTCGCAAAGAGGCAACTGGAGGCTTTTCGAGCCCTCCCCCTTGCTTTTAAGGGCCCTCCATTCAATTTTGTTACAGCCATTATTTTTTGTGTCCCTGAAGATTTCGATGCTCAGGCTTCCCTTGAATTGCAGAACAAGCCTGGCGTTGTCAAGAGATGTGTATTTTTTCCAATAATCCTCGTAAAAGGAATTAAAGTAAGTGTTAGTGGAAAGCCTGGCGCCTTTTTTTATACAGATTGAACCGTTGTCAAATTCCATATAGCCATGCAGCAGCCGGATATACAATTCAGATACTGACTTGTCTTTCGGAAAAATAATCTCCTGCACGGGATTTCCCGTATCTGTTTCCGGGTGCCATGCATCTGCTCTGACGAATGGTGACTTATATGACTTTATATACCTGGCTGCCTTCATAAAATCTCTCTGTTTCTACTGGAGCGCCTCGACGAGTAAATGATAACAATCTGCACATCGTCATCCATAAAAACGTGATATTTTGAACCTGTCACTTTCATCATCTCAGCATACATGGCCCTCGTAAATTCGCTGCTGCCGGCCGGACCGGACTGACAAATGTAACGGATGATTTTATTTTTTTCAATGAGCCCGTTTAATCCGGGCCTTTCAAATTCTGCTCCTTTATTAACGACAATGATACTGAAAATACTTCTATCAGCGTGGGAATAAGAAATAAGCCTCCCAAGTATCCCGTATAAATACTCCTCACGGGAGGCAGCTTTGTCTGCAGGCGGGATATTTTTACCTAAAGCCTGCGCATCCATCTGATAATCATCAGATGCCTTAAGTTCGCCGCTCCTGACGAAAAATGGCTCGTGCCACACCGCAATACCCGGCAGGGTCACACTTTCAATGCCTCCTCCTGCCAGTATCCCGCCTGAGGACCCTGCCTTGCCCCGCACAACGACAGGGGCAGGACAGCTTGCCTCACTGAGATGCCCTCCATGCACAGCACAGAACCACCAGGCATCGTTATCACCCTTTGACGCAGCACAGAAAGGCGTAAGCGCAGCAACACCTCTGAGATCAATCTCGTCACTGTCCGGCCCACTGTGCATACCTTCCATCTGCAGCACCCCTGCCCTGCAATAAATCCACGGCCTCTGAAGATCAAGCACATGTCCGCCGACGACCATAGGTTTATTCAGATACGATATGAAGGCAGACAGGTTTATGATCATGCGTGAGTCAATCTGAGCATCCCCGTCCATCAGTATATGGTAGTCGGCTTCAGAGCTGCCTGCTTCCTCACTTATTGCCCATGCAGCGCTGTTGCCTGCTTCCGGCAGCCCCTGCTGCACGCAGCTGACAAGCGCGCTTCCAGTGATGAACTGCTTCAGCCCAGGGTTCCTGAACTCTTCCTCCTGGCTGATGACTCTTATCCCTGCAATGCCCCTGTCCGGACCGGCGAGATCTGCAAGCTTGACGAGATTACGAAATAGAAAATCCTCAGATTTGGCGCTGCTGAGTCCAACTGTCAACCTGGGGTTCCTCTGGGGACGTGTGTCTGATCGTATGCCCATATAAGATATTTCAGCGTCAGTATCAGCCATGATGTCAATAAAGATACGTCCTGTCTTTCCGGTTTCAGGCCGCAAAGGAAGATTTATGATTGTGCTTCCCATTTCTTCGCAAGAGGCTTTTTTCCATTCAATCATGAAACAGCCATTGCGGGCTGTTTCTCTGAATATTTCCACATGCAGGCTTCCCTTGAATCTCAGTTCCAGTTCAGCGTCTTCAAGGCAGGTATATTTGCTCCAGTAATCCTCATAAAAAGAATTGAAATAGGTATTGAAGGAAATCTTGGATCCCTTTCTCATATAAACAGCATTTTCGTCGAATTCCACGTAGCCGCATAACATTCTCATATACAGGTCAGTCAGGGACTTATCCTTCGGTAAAATAATCTCCTGGACCAGACAGGAGTCTGTCAATTTGACATCAGGGCTTGTCAGATCATGCGAAAAAAGCATTTCATCTGTCTCCTTTACAGCCCAATTATTACCCTTGCGGCTATAGCGATCTGGTAAATAATTGTGGATATAGCTCTTGAGATCTCGAGTTTCTTGGTATCCACTCTCGGCAGGACCATTATTTCGTCTCCGGCTCCGATCTGCGCGTCAGCGTCTTCCTCTATCACGCCGTTCTGATGGAGTACAAGCACCTTCGCTTTATTGGCCTTTTGGGTATATCCGCCGGAAAGGGCGATATAATCCTCAGCAGCAGCCTTTTCTCTGAAAGAGATGGCATTGGGAAAAAGAACTTCTCCATGCACCATGACAACAGAGGAAAATTCAGGAATGCGAATGATATCTCCGTCCTCAAGCAGCGTCTTTTCTGCGATCTTTTTTGACCCAAGGACAACCTGTCCCTTTGGCTCCACGTTTTTTGCGATTTCCACGAACTTGAGGATCATCTCCGCCTCTTTTTCACGGAGCTGCACTTCTTCAGCCGTAGCAGAGGTTGAGGTGAGGGCCTGGGCCTGGAGTGCGTGGAGCGAGGCGCCCAGCATCTCTTTCTGGCGTTCGGCGACTGTTTTCCTGAAGAGCTGGACTGCTTCCACATTGGAGCTCGGATTGGGTACGATGCGCTCGAATGCATCGGCCATCCTAACGCCGTAGGGCAGCACAAGGGCATGCTGACTCGAGTGGGCGCCCTCCACCCGCACTATAATTGTCCCAGGATAACGGTCAGCCAATACCGTAGCTACGTCCCCGTCAAAAAGAAATACATCTTCTATTTTGCCGATCGGATGATATTCAGCAGTCTTTTCCACGCCCTGCATCCGGATAATGCTGACGTGCGTTGCCCCGGGTTTGGCCTTTGCATATGACAGGGCCTGTGAAAGCTGGATTTTGTTCTCCTGAAATTCAAACTGATACGGGTTGTCGACCTGCCCCTCCACTGTAATCATATGCTGACGCGGACCGATCAGGATTACGTCTCCGTCGGCAAATTGAATAAGGCCGAGTTTTCCATAGAGAAGAAATTCATAAAGGTTGATCTTCTTGCGGACCTGGTCTCCCCGCAATACAGTTATATCTAAAAAGCTTCCCCTGGCCGGATCCACACCTCCTGCCCTGTCAATAAAATAAAGGACTGAATTTGAAGAAAGTCCACCATACAGGCCCGGAGTTTTTACATAGCCCGTAACAAAGACTTTTATCGGCTGAACAGACTCCAAAGAAGCATATACATAAATGTTGCTTTTAAAAACAGTTTGGACCTTTGCCGATACAATGGAATTCAATTCGCTGTTTTTTACCCCGAGCACCGGCACCGGACCCACATTAGGAACGAATACATTGCCCTGAGGATCAACAGTCAGGGGCCCTTCAAAAGAATAGGCGCCCCACAGGCGGACTATTATCTTGTCGCCGACAGATATCTGATAATTGGGATTGAACCCTGTCATCTGCTCGTCTTTAAAGGCCCCGGTAAAAGTCCTCTCTCCGAAAACCCCTGCCGAGGTTGCCGACCCTCTGACAAGAATACCTGAGGCCGGGGCAGGCGGAACTATAGACTGAACAGGCGTCTCAGGCGCTGGCGAGGCCGGCGTGTGTGTCACAGGCGTCAAGGAAGCAGCGTAAGAAGCTGTTGTTAAGACAAGCGTTACAATAGCAGCCACGAAAGGACTAAATAAATTTTTAATTGAAAATAGTTTGAGTTTGTACACTTATACCTCCTCAGAGTGCTCTTTGATTATTGCAAGAATAAGGCGGGCTATACCGTAGACCATAACAGCCGTGACCGAAAAAAGGGAGATTATGTAGAGTTTTCTCGGATACTCGGCCTCCTCCTGCAAAGTCGGCGAGGCCACGGTAACAATGGTCTTGATTTTTTTTGCCGCGTCGAGGCGACTCTTCTCAAGGGCTGTCAGAGTGGCCTTGTAAACGTCGGATTTGAATTCAAGGTTGTATTTGACATCCATAAAGCGGGCAACTACAGCATTCAGCCGGTTCTCATCCCCTCCGGCAAGCTGCTTTTTTTCTTTTTCGATCTGCTTTTTCAAGGCCTCGATCCTGCTTTTTACTGCGACTATCTGAGGGGCGGTCTCATTCATATATGTTCGAAGATTTCCAAGCTCAGCTTCATCCGTGGCAAGTCTGGATTCCAGGGCGACTGCGATCCCGGCAGTGGCTCTTGCCTGCTCCTGAGGGTCAAACACGTTATATTTGTCCTGAAGTTCCAGGAGGCCGCCTTTTGCCTTTTGCAGGGCCTCGTTCGCCCGGGAAAGCTCGGCCTCGACAAATGAGTTCTGGTCCGCAGCGATCTTTTGGGAGATTTCGTTTACGAAACGCTCACATTGTGCCAGAATGAGTTCGTTGATCTTCTTTGCCGCCTCAGGGGTGAACCCATTGGTCCGTATAGTCATAATGGAAGATATTTCGTCGAATAATATTTCAACATGGTCGCGATAATATTCGAGGAAATCCTCGCGCGAGGCGTTTTTGGAAAGGCGCGAAAAAATATCCGCCTTTCCCTCATGGTAGAGACTTCGAAGACCGATATTCCTGTCTAAGAAAGCGAGCATGTCCGGAGAATGGATGTATTCTTTCAGATAGAAAGCGTCTTCCCGGCCCGTGGGGTTATTGCCTGTCAAAAGACTCAAAGGACTAAAGGCTGCATTGTCAGTCTCCCACTGGGCCTGCTTGATTACTATTTTTGATTCGCTCACAAAGCGGTCTGAGGCAAACAGCGCATAATACAAAGTGACGACAAAGACAGGCAGGACGACCAATCCAATAAACGATTTTGTGCCCCAAAAATTGCCGCCGGACGACCCGGACAGCTTCCTAACTTTTTCTGTAAAGCCTGATAGCGTCATTTATATCCTCACATACAAGAACTTCTCCGTTTTTCATGAATACCCCTATCTCGCAATGCTGCCTTATCTTGGAAATGTCGTGGGAGACTATGATCAGGTTGGCAGTCTTGCTCTTTTCATTAAAAACGGCCTTGCTCTTCTCTTTAAATTTATAATCGCCCACGGCTGTGACTTCGTCGATAAGATAATAATCAAAATCAACTGCCATGCTGAGTGCAAAGCCGAGGCGCGCCCTCATACCTGAAGAATATGTTCTGACCGGCATATCGAAGTACTTGCCGATCTCAGCAAAATCCATAACATATGAAATTACGTCCTGCATCTGCGTGCCTTTGATGTTATGGATCCTGCATACGAATTTTACATTGTCCCTGCCGGTTAGACTGCCCTGAAAGCCGCCCCTTAATCCGACCGGAAACGAGACCTTTTTTTTTGTAATGATTTTCCCGCTGTCCGGGAAATCGGTCCCTCCCAACAGTCTGAGGAGTGTGGATTTGCCTGCGCCGTTGGGACCGAATATCCCGATATTTTTGCCGGCAGGGAATACCGCATCAATATCTCTGAAAACAAATTTTCTCCCTTGTCTGGTGGGATACGATTTAGTCAGTTTTCTTAATTCGATCATCGGCTGACCAGCTCCTTCCTTCCTGCCCAATAAAGAGAGAGCCCCAGGGCCAGGGCCGCAATCGTGCAGACGCCGAGATAAACCGGATCACCGGCAGTTGTCCTGAAAGAAACAAAAAACCGCTCTCTCGAAAGTTCCATCACATGCACCAGCGGATTCCAGAGCAGCCATCCCCAGTATTGTTTTGGTATTATCTGCATCGGGAAAAATACTGCGGATATGAACAAAAGCGGATGCAGTATAATCGGCAGTATTTTTCTTGCTTCTTCATACATAGTGTATAGGATGCAAAAAATTACTCCTACCCCAAATGAAAAAAGGTAAAGGACCAGATAGATAAGCATCAAACCAAGGGGGTCGTGTATGGTTGTGTTGAGCCCAAACAGTGTCATAACAGTCCAAAACAGGATGTATACAAAAAGATAGATTACCCCCTCAAGCAGAAAACGGGCGATAAGCGGGTCAATAGCCCTTACCTGGCGATAATTGAACAGCCCTTCATTGGCCGTAATTCCTCCCATGAGCCGGGATATTATGTCCTTGAACATATAAAAAGGAACTATGCCGGTCAGGAAAAAAACCGGGGTGTCGATCCCGGGGAAGTCTCTATGCAATGCCCTGAAAGCACGGATTGAGATGAACACAGAGATAAGCAGGGCAGGCTCCAGCAATGTCCATACATATCCGAGCCGGTAAACCCCGAAACGGGTTTTAAGTTCGCGCATCATAAGCGCAAAGATTACAGATCTCTGTATCTGAAACGACTTGCTGAGCATTTTATTCAAATATTTCCAGAGCTATAGTCATAAGGATCAGTACCGCATTAAATCTCATCTTAATCTCATCTTAACACAAGCACAAATGCCGGCTTAAAGCAGTCCCCTGGTCTTGAAAACCTTACGCAACGTGACCATCTGCGGCAATATCTCGGCAGCAACCGAATGAATACCGTCTGACTCCGTAGTAGAAAACCACTTTATGGACATGTCTATCTGCTGACCAAGCGTTCTTGCTGCATATTCTGCCTTCAGGTCAGCTAATGTCTGGATCGAGTCGATCCACTCCCGAATTTCCTTTAGCTCCTCAGGAGTACACTGCGTTTGCAAAGATTCCGTAACCTCAGGCCTGTTTTT
>JAGVHR010000073.1 GCA_020056455.1 Thermodesulfovibrionales bacterium | reverse complement strand
GGTTCCCCAGGTGACCTTGCCTATATTATTTACACATCCGGAAGCACAGGAACGCCCAAGGGAGTGATGCTGGAACACAGGGGGGTAGTAAACCTTTCTGAATGGTTTAATAGAAAATATGATCTGTCAAAGAACAAAAATGTTATTCAAAATACCATGTTCTCTTTTGATGTGGCCGTAGAGGAAATTATCGCAACTATTACAAGCGGAGCATGTCTTTTCATTCCGGGAAATGAAGAAACCATTGACAAAGATAAATTCCTGGCCTTTATCAAAGAGAACAGGATAAATATCGCACAGTTTGTTCCGGCCACATTAAGGGAGTTCCTGGCTGACACGGATAAAATAGAAAGTCTCAATATTGTGATCTGCGGGAGTGAAGCTCTGGATGAACTCCTGAAAGAGCAGATCCTGCAAAAAGGCTATGCTCTTTACAACAACTACGGCCCTACTGAAATAACAGTAGATGCTTTAAGTACAAGATGCGGCAATGAGAAAGTGACCATAGGAAAGCCTGTCTCCAATAAAAAGTGTTATATCCTGGATAAAAGATTCAATCCGGTCCCGATAGGAATAGCGGGTGAACTTTGTATTGGCGGAACGGGTCTGGCCCGCGGGTATCTCAACCGCCGGGAGTTAACTGCTGAAAAGTTCATTCCGGACCCATTCAGTGATGAACCGGGTGCACGCTTATACAGGACAGGAGATCTGGCCCGTTACCTTCCCGATGGCAATATTGAGTTCCTGGGCCGCATCGACCATCAGGTAAAGATACGTGGATTTAGGATCGAGATCGGTGAGGTCGAGTCAATACTCGGACAGTACCCTGATGTCATGGAGACCATAGTCATAGTCAGAGAGGACCAGCCCGGTAACAAGCGCCTGGTAGCTTATGTCGTACCTGATAAGAAGTCAGCCATCGCAACCAATGAACTGAGAAATTTCATGAAGGGACAGCTTCCGGATTATATGGTACCTTCAGCATTTATTGCACTGGATTCACTGCCCTTGACGCCAAACGGCAAGATAGACCGAAAGGCATTACCGGCTCCCGAATCAGGACGACCGGATATGGAAGACTCTTTTGTTGCCCCACGCACACCGATTGAAGAAGTTTTGACCGGCATCTGGTGTGAGGTCCTTGGACTAAAACAGATCGGTATTCACGACAACTTCTTTGAATTAGGCGGTCACTCCCTGCTGGCGACCCAGGTCATGTCACGACTGAGGAAAATGTTTGAGATAGAGATTCCGCTGCGAACACTGTTTGAGTCTCCGACAGTAGAAGGGTTAGCTTTCGCACTTCTTCAAAGAGAAGGTGAGAGCAAAAAACTGGAGCAGAGGGCGGCACTGTTACTTAAAGTGTCTGAACTATCAGAAAACGAGGTAAATACAATGCTTGCAGAACGAATTCGTGAGAGAGATAATAAAACTAATGAGTGACCCTTCGAAGCATAAATTTCATTCCGCTGGGAAATTCCTTAAGTCAGCAAAAAAAATTCCCTCATCGCCGGCAATCCTGGCTCCGGATCGAAAACCACTTCCTTATGGACAGCTATACCAGCATATTGATCATGTGGTTTCTTTGTTGAATGATTACGGCTTAGGCAGAAATGATCGCATAGCTATAGTCCTTCCCAATGGCCCCGAAATGGCTGTCGCTTTTTTGTCTCTGATCTCAGGTACTGCCTGTGCCCCCTTAAACCCTGCTTATCAGAAAAAAGAATTCGATTTCTATCTTTCGGATATTAATGCCAGGGCAGTTATAGTGCAGACGGGAATGGATTCGCCTGTGCGTTCCGTAGCCGGATCAAAAAATATTCCCATTATTGAACTCACTCCCCTCAAAGAGGCTGAAGCAGGGCTATTCAAACTTAAATTCACCGGGAAAACGTCAGCTAATCCAAAAACTGGTCTATCAGTATCGGACGATATAGCGCTCGTTCTTCATACGTCCGGGACAACAGCCAGGCCGAAAATAGTGCCTTTAACGCAGCGCAATATTTTTGCATCAGCGTGTAACGTAAGCCTTTCATTACAGCTCAATGATTCTGATCGCTGCCTGAACATTATGCCCCTGTTTCATATTCACGGGTTAATAGCTGCACTGCTTTCTTCACTTACTGCGGGAGGAAGTGTTATTTGTACATCCGGGTTTTCTGATACTAAATTCGCAGATTGGATAGAAAGACGTCAACCGACGTGGTATACGGCAGTACCTACCATCCATCAAATGGTGCTTGAGCTGGCGGAAAAGAATATATTGAATGCTGAACAGGCTAACTTCCGTTTTATCCGGTCCTCCTCAGCGTCACTTCCGCCGATTGTCATGGAAAGACTGGAAAAGACCTTTAACGTTCCGGTTATTGAAGCATATGGTATGACTGAAGCAGCTCACCAGATGGCAAGCAATCCGATGCCGCCGCTTAAGCGCAAACCCGGATCAGTGGGGCTTCATGCAGGCCCTGAAGTTGCCATTATGGATGAGATGGACAACATAGTTTCAAACGGAGAAACAGGAGAGATTGTGATACGCGGGGTAAACGTTATGAAAGGATATGAAAATAATCCTGACGCAAACAGGAAGGCCTTCTCCCAAGGATGGTTCAGGACAGGAGATCTGGGGTATATTGACGAAGAGGGTTATCTTTATATTGCGGGCCGTTTGAAAGAAATAATTAACCGCGGCGGGCAGAAGGTTTCTCCCCGTGAAATTGATGATGTGCTTCTGGAGCATCACGGGGTGTTGCAGGCTGTAACATTCAGTGTGCCTCACAGCCGCCTTAGCGAAGCGATAGCCGTTGCCGCTGTTATAGATAAGAAAAAGAATGTTACTGAAAAAGAACTTCGTCAACATGTTGCTGACCGCCTGGCTCCTTATAAAATACCCCAGCAAATTATATTTGTTGACAGCATCCCGAAAGGGCCGACAGGCAAAGTGCAGCGGATAGGTTTGGCTGAAAAGCTGACCTCCCTGTTGAAGCCCGAATATATTTCCCCTGAAACAGAGACGGAAATCATTATCGCAGGATTCTGGCAAGAGGTCCTGGGGCTGGATCAGGTAGGAAAGTACGACAATTTTTTTGCTTTGGGCGGAGACTCCCTTTTGGCTACTCAGGTAATATCGCGACTGACAAAGGAGTTTGGATTTGATGTGCAGATTCTCACGATATTTCAATATCCAAATCTGGCGGAACTGGCTGCCAATATCGTTCAAAGTCAATTTTCATCAACAGATGAGAACGAACTGATCAATCTGATAACAGAGATCGAAAACCTTTCCGAGGAAGATGTAGAAAATCGACTAAATAATTGAAAAAGCTATCCGAAGAATTAATGAGGGATTATGGAGGAAAGAAAATGGGATTAGACTTTGGTAGCAAATTACGGGACGCCTTAGCTCAAAAAGAAATCATACCCTTCATAGGAGTCTATGATGCTTTTTCTGCGGCAATTTCGGCGAAATACTTCGATGGGATTTTCGTCAGTGGGTTCAGCTTTTCGGCAAGCTTTTACGGCATGCCGGACATTGGACTGATTTCATGGTCGGATATTGTCGCATTTGTCCAGCGTATAAGAACCATTCTGCCACAGCAGCACATATTAGTCGACATCGATGATGGCTATGCAGATATCGAAGTTGCCTGTCATGTTGTCTCCTTATTGGAATCGATAGGGGCTTCCGGTATTATCCTGGAAGACCAGAAAAGACCCAAGTGTTGCGGCCATCTCGATAACAAACTAATCTTGAGTCTCGATGAATATCTGCAAAAACTTGAAAAAGTCATTTCAACAAGAAAAGACATGGTGATAGTCGCCCGAACCGATGCGAATGATTTTGATGAGATCATAAAAAGAGTTAAGGCCTTTGATGAAGTCGGTGCAGATTGGCTATTGGTAGATGGGGTTTCCAATCTTGATTTAGTCAGGGCGGTAAGGTCTCATACAAAAAAACCCCTTGTCTTCAACCACATTGCAGGTGGCAAATCCCCTTCGTTGTCCTTGACAGAACTAAAGTCCCATGGTATTTCCGCAGTATTATATAGCACCCCTTGTCTTTTTGCTGCTCAGGCCTCAATTCAGGAAGCGATTCAGGACCTGAAAGCCGGCGATGGTCTTCTGTCTTCGAAAAACACGAAATCTGTTGATCTGGCTTCATGCCAGGCACTACTTGAAGAAAATCTTAGGAACCGAGATGCACTCTGAGAGCGGAAATATGAATGAGATGTCAGCCCGTATTTCACAACTTTCTCCTGGCTTTTACAACCGTCCGATCAAAGAGATTGAGGACAAAAGAAATGAGTGATTTAGGTAAACGCATAGCAAATCTAACTCCGGAAAAGCGGGCCTTGCTTGAGCGTCATCTTCTAAATAAAAGCAGGTCTTCATTGCTCACAAAACTGGAAATTCGGCGGAGAGGAACCTCGGACCCCTGCGTTCTTTCCTTTGCACAGGAGCGTCTGTGGTTTCTCGACCAATTGGAACCGGGAAGTTATGCATACAATATGCCTCTTGCCATAAGCCTAAGCGGGCGTCTCAATGTGACCGCACTGCAGCAGAGCATTGGTGAGATACTCAGACGGCACGAAGTACTGCGCACTACCTTTTCCACTAAGAATGATCAACCAGTTCAAAGGATCACACTGGCGATAGCCTTCAGCCTGTCACAGGTAGATCTCAGTGCCATGCCGGAAGAGCAGAGAGAGGGCAAAGCCAAACAGCTTGCGAGTGAAGAGGCATCCCGTCCCTTTGACCTTGTTACAGGTCCTTTACTGAGGGCTGCCTTGTTAAGACTAAACCAGGAAGATCACGTACTGCTTTTGACCATGCACCACATCATCTCTGACGGCTGGTCCATGGGGATACTCTACCGGGAACTTTCTGTATTATACGAAGCCTTTTCGAAGGGTGTTCCATCACCGCTACCTGAACTGCCAATCCAGTATGCGGACTTTGCTATATGGCAGAGAGAATGGTTACAGGGTAAGAAGCTGGAGGAACAACTCACGTTCTGGAAGGAACAGCTAAGGAACATCACAACCCTTGATCTTTACACTGACCACCCGCGTCCTTCGGTTCAGACGTTTCATGGCGCCAAGCATACTGTTCAATTACCACAGGATTTAAAAGAAGCACTGCATGGCCTGAGCCGGAAGGAGGGCGCAACCCTTTTCATGACGTTACTGACAGCGTTTCAGGGCCTGCTGCACCGGTATACGGGGCAGGATGATATAGTTGTGGGCACCCCCATCGCCAACCGGAACCGGGAGGAAATCGAGGGGTTGATCGGTTTCTTTGTCAACACCCTGGTGATGCGCACCGATACTTCGGGTAATCCTGTATTCAGGGAACTGCTGAAACAGGTGCGAAAGTCTGCACTGGACGCTTATGCCCATCAGGACTTGCCTTTTGAGAAACTGATAATGGAGTTGAAGCCGGAGCGGGACCTGAGCCGCAACCCCATATTCCAGGTGATGTTTACCCTGCAGAATGTACCAGTATCTACCCTGGGACTTCCTGCTCTGACGGTGAGTCGCATATGGATTGAGGACAGGAAGACGAGGTTCGATCTGGAAGTTGAATTGTCGGAAACAATGGAAGGGCTGAAGTGCACCTTTGTATACAACACTGACCTGTTCGACTCTGCCACCATTGAACGGATGGCAGGGCATTGTCAGATGATACTTGAAGGGATTGCCGCAAACCCTGATCTCAGATTGTCCGAGTTGCCCTTATTGACAGAGGCAGAGCAGCACAAGC
>JAGVHR010000113.1 GCA_020056455.1 Thermodesulfovibrionales bacterium | reverse complement strand
GTTCATCAGAACTGATAAGCCCGCAGTCATCAAGGCCCATGTCGGCTCTGTCATTGATACAGCCTTTGCAACAACAATCGGCGATAACGGCGTCAGGATACGAACAGTAGAGCACATACTGGCAGCGCTTGCCGGACTCGGTGTTGACAACCTCCTGATTGAGATCCATGGGCCTGAGATACCGATACTCGATGGAAGCGCAACTGATATCATCAGCTTCATTCTCCTGGCCGGCATAGCCAGGCAGGGTAAAAAACGGCCATATCTTAGGATAAACAGGCCGTTTGTGTTTGAAGATGGACATTCCAGGATTGCAGCGCTTCCTTATAGCGGCAGCAGGATAACCTATAGCATCTTCTTCCATCATAGTGGAATAGGAGAGCAGAGGATAAGCATTGACCTCAGCGAAGAGAGTTTTGCCGCTGAAATTGCTCCTGCAAGGACCTTTGGGTTCCTGAAAGATATTGAATACATGCGCAGCAACGGCCTTGCAAGGGGAGGTTCACTTGACAATGCTATCATACTCGGAGACGAAGGCGTTCTGAACGCCTCAGGCCTCAGGTTCAAAGATGAATTTGTCCGGCATAAAGTCCTCGATTCGATTGGAGATTTTTCACTTCTCGGCTTCCCGATCCTTGGGCATATCATTGCAGTCAGATCCGGGCATTCGAGCAATATAAAATTTCTAAAGAAATTGATGGCAACCCCGGAAACCTGGGATGTTATAGCAGAGGAAAAGGTATCGGCTGTCCACGAAATGCAGATCAACGTATAAAATTCAGTACGCAGCGCTCAATCAGAAAACGCTCCTAAATTTTCACCGAGTGTGCTAATATAACAAAAAAAGCTGGGGAATTGCCGTTCCCCAGCCAAGGTAATCATACAATCCAATCTTATTTCTTCTTCTTTACTGCCGCCTTTTTCGCGGGAGCCGCCTTTTTCGCGGGAGCTGCCTTTTTTGCTGCGGGCTTCTTTGCTGCTGCCATGATGGTCACCACCTTTCCTTCCCCAAATACCGGGGATGTTGAGATTAAAGCTTCCCCATCAGGATTATCTTTTCTCCTGACAGGAGCTTTTCAAGCTCTGTATCGCCGCCTTCTTTCTTGTTTCTGAACTCGTTTTCATCCATGAGCGTCACACTGATCCTCCTGCTGAATCGCTCTTCAATATCTTTGATACCCTCGATACCAAGAGACGCTGGGCCTGCGATAAAAACATCCACTACATCAGCATCCTCGCTTTCTGCATACGGACCGAATATAAAAGCGATTTTAACTCCGGTTGTCTTCAGCAATGCCTTCAACGCGCCGGGAACACCCAGGGATTTTGCAATTATGCTCTTGAGTTCTGTAAAAAACGGCGATTTTTTATCAGCCTGGAAATACTTCAGATTTGCTACCTTTTTGCTTGTAAGAATTCCCATTTTTTCCAGATTATCGAGCTCTCTCTTAACACCGGAAGGATTTTTTCTAAGCAGCGTGGCAATTTCCCTTACATAAAACCTTTCATCGGGATTATTTAATAAAAGTGCAAGGGCGTCAGCTCGTATTGTTGATGAAAATAAACTTCTAAGCGTATCTCGTGCCTGTTTAATCATAATATGTTTATATTTATACAACACAAATATTCTTCTTGTCAACAAAAAAATAACAATAAACAACAAATTTATTCATAAAGAAAACAACAGGATTCTCTATAGATACAATCCTTCCTGATTATGGAACAGAACCTGCGGTAATACGTACAAATAAACTCTTTTATCATGCTATTCAGATAATATTATGGAACAAGACCTCCAATATTATAAACAGTTGATTACTCGAATGCATTTTGCCATTTAGACCTCTTGCTACTTCAAAACCATCAGATTTGACAGGCTTGTAAAAAGTCAAAAATGAGACGGGTTTGTAAAAAGCTCCGGAGGCAAGGCGCGCATGGTTCGACAGGCTCACCATGACAGTCGAAGAGCCTGCCCTGAGCGAGCCGAAGGGAATTTTGAAGCTCAACGCAGCATACGGACTTTTTACGAAGCCGTCAGATTTAATTGCCTTCTGCAGCGGAGCAACGTAATATAGACATTCCAGTTGCATAAAAATAGTGCATCATTCGGAGTAGTCAGGCCGAAAAGCCTTTCGCAGCAATACCTTGACGGCCCTTGCGCCTGCATTTGAACTATAGGACATTCATCTGTGGATATATATAGAGAAATAGCACGACTGAATCCTCGCCAGCAGGAAGCTGTTATGCATACAGACGGTCCGCTGCTGATTCTTGCCGGGGCAGGATCAGGCAAGACCAGGGTCATTACTACAAGGACTGCATACCTGATTCAATGCGGAATCAAGCCCGGCTCCATCCTTGCCGTCACCTTTACGAACAAGGCTGCCAAAGAAATGAAGGACCGGGTAAAAGTAATGGTTAAGGATTGGAATAAGCCGCCTGTTATCTCGACATTTCATTCGCTCTGCCTTAGGATCCTAAGACGTGAGATCGAACTCCTCGGCTACAGAAAAGACTTTACCATCTACGACACTTCTGATCAGGTCTCTCTGCTTCGAAACATCCTCTCTGATATCAAATTTTATAATAAAAGCTTCAAGGCAGAAGCCATTCTGGAGAAAATCAGCAGGGCCAAAAACGATTTTGCCCCTGCTGCGGCCGTTTCTCCGGACGATCCGCTCGAAGAGGCCTCAGCCGTACTCTATCCCAGATACCTTGAAACCCTGAAGGCGCTGAATGCGCTTGATTTCGATGACCTGCTGCTCCTGACCCTGAAGCTCTTCAGGGAGCATCCTGATGTGCTTGAGCGATACAGGGAACGGTTCAAATATATCATGGTTGATGAGTACCAGGATACGAACAGCGTTCAGTATGCGTTCGTCAAATTACTGGCAGGCGCGAGCCGGAATCTCTGTGTTGTCGGTGACGATGACCAGTCGATCTACGGCTGGCGGGGCGCAAACCCAGGAAACATACTCGATTTCGAAAAAGACTTCCCCGGGGCTATGATCGTTAAGCTCGAGCAGAACTACCGCTCCTTTGGATATATCCTCGCTGCGGCAAACGGTGTGATAAAAAATAACAGAAAAAGGATGGAAAAATCCCTCTGGACCGAAAGAGGCGACGGCCAAAAGGTCAATGTTCTGAAGGCCCATGATACTGAAGATGAGGCAGAGTGGGTTGGCGACAGGATAATGACAATCAAGCTCGAAAGAAATATCGCATATGAGGAGGTTGCTGTTATTTACCGTGCAAATATCTTTTCACGGCCCTTTGAGGAGGCCCTGAGGAAGCGCCGCATCCCTTATTCCGTAGTGGGCGGCACAAGCTATTTCGAAAACAGAGAGATCAAAGACCTTGCCGCGTACCTGAAAATCATCGCAAATCCCTCGGACGATCTGGACCTTTTACGGGCTGCCAATGCGCCGAAAAGGGGATTGGGACCTGCTGCTCTCACTGCACTGTCGGATTTCAGCAGATCCAAATCCATCAGTCTTCTCGATGCCTTTTCCATGGCTCCGGAGATTCCCGGTCTCGGACAGAAACCTGCCTCGTCAGCCAGGGGACTTTTCATGCTTATCAGCCGCTACCGTGAAATATTTCTTAAGAAAAAGGACATGGCCGGGGCTTTGATGAACCTCATCGATGAAATTAACTATCGCGATTACATTACCGATATCTATGCAACACCTGAGACAGCCTTCAGGAAAATGGAAAATATGGACGGGTTTGTCCAGTCCATACGTCATTATGAGTCTGTTGATCCATCCCCATCTCTTCAAGGGTTTCTCGAAGCAATGGCGCTTACGGATTTATTGGAGGCAAAGGAAGAAAAAGGAGGATGGGGCATCACACTCATATCCTTCCATTCTGCCAAAGGTCTTGAATTCCCGGTGGTATTTATCGTCGGAACAGAAGAGGATATCCTGCCGCATAGAAAATCTGCTGCCCTGCAGGAAGGGCTCGAGGAAGAAAGAAGGCTTTTTTATGTCGGCATTACACGAGCCATGCATGAGCTGTACATAACTTATACAGACCACAGGACAAAATACGGGAAGGATACGCCATCTTTTCCTTCGCGGTTCCTTGAGGAAATACCACAGGAAGCTCTCAGGAAGCTCGACCGCATTGAAAAACTTTCTCCTGAGGAGGAAGAGCTTTATGCAAAAAAGTGTTTTGCCAACATTCGGGCCATCATCGGGAAGTAAATCCTATTATTGCATTCGGAGGGTACCATGGGGCATAGGTAGGTCTCAAATATTCTTGCTGAAAAGTCAGGGGATAGTGCAAAATATCTCTTAAAATTTTCCAAGGAGAGCTATGGCATTGCGGGTTGGTGTTATCGGTGTCGGTTATCTGGGACAGCATCATGCGCGGATATTTGCCGAACTGCAGCATGTGGAGCTCGCCGGTGTATCAGATGCAAACGCTGCGCGGGCTGACGAAATCGCCGGGAAATACAGCTGTGCCTCATTCCCCGACTGGCATGCGCTTATAGAGAATTGCGATGCGGTCAGCATCGTCACTCCGACAACAACGCATCATGAGATCGCCCTTGCATGCCTGTATGCAGACAAGGACATCTTCATCGAAAAGCCTATAGCCGGCCGGCTTGAAGAGGCACAGGAGATCGTGGCAGAGGCAGACGCGAAAGGGCGCATACTCCAGGTGGGCCATCTCGAACGCTACAACCCGGCCATTGTTGCCGCAGCATCCCTGATACATAAGCCCGGTTTTATTGAGGCTGAACGCCTTTCACCGTTCCTCGGCAGGGGAATTGACGTGGATGTTACGCTTGACCTTATGATCCATGATATAGATATTGTGACCGGCATTGCGCAGTCAAAGATCAGGAGTATCAGCGCCGCAGGAGACCGTGTGCTTACAGACAGGATCGATGCCGCCAAAGCATGGATCGAATTTGAAAGCGGCTGCAAAGCGCTTATTACGGCAAGCAGGCTGGCAACTGAAAAAATGCGTAAACTGAGGATCCATCAGGAGGATTCCTATATATCCATAGATTATCAGAGCCAGGAAGTGCGCCGGTATTTCAAGGATGCTACAGGATTGGCCTTTGATGTGATCAAGCCCGAAAACAAAGAGCCGCTGAAAGAAGAATTAAAGGATTTTGTGTTCTGCGTTGACAACAGGATCTGCCCAAGGGTCTCCGGCAGAGAGGCTACTCAGGCCCTGGAGATCGTACTCAGGATAAACGAGATATTAGAACAGAAATAAATCAGCTGACGGAGATATGACAGATATGGTCCCCATGATTGATCTTCAAAAACAGTTTGCAGATATAAAGGAAGAGATCCTCGATATGGTTACGGAGATCCTTGAAAGCGCCCACTATATCCTTGGCCCTAAAGTGACCTTATTTGAAAACAAGGTCGCAGCCTATCATAATGTCGCAGAGGCTATAGGGGTAGCCTCGGGGACCGATGCCCTTCACCTTGCCATAAAAGCCCTCGGAATCGGTAAGGACGACGAGGTCATAACAACACCCTTTACTTTTTTTGCTACAGCAGAGGCAGTGATTTATACAGGCGCCGCTCCGGTCTTTGTGGACATTGATCCGGAAACAATGAATATCGATCCCGCGCAGATCGAGGCTAAGATCACGAAGCATACTAAAGCGATCTTGCCGGTCCATGTCTTCGGCCATCCGGCTGACATGGATGCTGTTACTGCGATAGCGAAGAAGCACGGCCTTCATGTTATTGAGGATTGCGCGCAGTCCTTTGGCGCAGAAATCAGGGGCAGGAAGACCGGCAGCTTCGGCGATGCAGGATGTTTCAGCTTTTATCCGAGCAAAAACCTCGGGGCCTTTGGCGATGGCGGACTGGTGACGCTGAACGACATATCCCTTGCCGACAGGATACGGGTACTCAGAAATCATGGCTCAAAGGGCGCGTACAAGCATGAAACCGTTGGGTTTAACAGCAGGCTCGATGAACTTCAGGCAGGCATTCTCCTGGTCAAATTCAAAAAAATTGATGAATACAATATGAAAAGAAGGGCAAATGCCGTCCTGTATGACAGATATATTTCCGGCAAAGTGACCAAACCAGTTGAAAAACCGGGAATGACCCATGTATATCATCAGTATACGCTCAGGAGTAAGCAGCGGAATAAGATTCAGTCCGCTCTTAAGGAAAACGGAATATCCTCTGTTGTTTATTATCCTGTACCCCTGCATCTGCAGGAAGCCCTCAGTTTCCTGGGCCATGGGAAGGGATCTTTCCCTGTCGCAGAGCAGGCTGCAGAAGAGGTCCTTTCCTTACCCATGTATCCGGAACTCCAGGACAATACCATAAGGGAGATCGCAGAGATCATCAACAATGCCTGAAACGGTCATGATCGTTGCAGGCGAAGCCTCCGGGGAGCTCTACGGAGCGCTGCTTGCTGAAGCCCTGAAAAGAAAAGACCCTCATATCAGAATTATCGGCATCGGCGGCGAGAGGATGCAACAAGCCGGCGTGGAGCTTATTTCAGGCATTGCAAGCGCCTTTGGCCTTGCCTTATCATCCCTTAAAATACTCAAGGAGACGTTCAATAAAGCTGTTGGGGCATTGAATACCTGTCGTCCGTCAGTCCTTGTCCTGATCGATTACCCTGATTTCAACCTAAGGCTTGCAGCAAAAGCGAAAAAGCAGCGCATCCCTGTCATCTATTACGTAAGCCCCCAGGTATGGGCATGGCGGGGGGGCAGAGTAAAAAAAATCGCGCGACTTGTTGACAGAATGGCTGTGATCCTGCCGTTTGAGGAGCAGATCTACCGGGCATCAGGTCTGGACGCTGAGTTCGTTGGCCATCCGATTCTGGACGAAATCCGGGATATCAGATCCGAAAAGAGGGCATTGAAAACAGAGTTGGGTCTCAATCCTGACCTGCCGCTACTGGCTTTTTTGCCTGGAAGCAGGCCCCACGAGCTTGAAAGACTTCTCCCCCTCGCAGTGGACACGGTTAACATATGCAAAAGAGATTTCCCTGCGTATCAGTACTGTATACCCTTTGCCCCCAATACAGACCTGGCAGGGCACAAGGCTGTTATCAGTGTGCTGCAGCAAGCGGGTGTCAGTATCAACAAGGGCAAGTCTCTGAAGATTCTTGCAGCCTCGGACTTTGCAGTTATTGCTTCAGGCACTGCCTCCCTGCAGGCTGTGCTTCTCGGTGTGCCGATTGTCGTAATATACAAGATGTCATCTCTGTCCTTTTGGCTTGCCAGGCGGATTGTAAACGTGAAGTGGGTCTCGCTCGTTAACATCCTTTCCAACAAGGAAGTCGTAAGGGAACTGCTTCAGAATGACGCAACACCCGTTAATATCGTGCATGAGTTGAGATGGATGATGAACAACGCCCTGCACCTTGAGCAAATGCGAAAGGCCTATGATGACGTAAAAAAGATATTTGACGGTAAAAGCGCCTCTGACCGGGTATCTGATATGGTCCTGGAGACAGCAAAGTGGAAGAAATAGATCTGCAATGTTTCTGATATACACCATACTTTACACCATTGCCCTTATGTTCTTATTCATCCCCCAGTATATGAAAAGAGCGCCGGAGCTGAGAAAAAAATGGCTTCGCGAGAAGTTTGGATTTTTAGGCCTTCAGTATCCAACTTTGGGCGCCAGGCCTGTCTGGGTCCACGCAGTCTCCGTCGGAGAAGTGCATGCAGCTATCCCTCTTCTGAAAAAACTTAAAGCAGCGCATCCAGGGCTGCCTGTAATCCTGTCAACCATCACAGATACCGGACGGAAAGTTGCCGAAGAGAAGGCTCCGGAAGGCGCCCGGGTTATATATCTTCCTTTTGATCTCGGTTTTATCCTAAAGAGGTGCCTGGCTGGAGTGCGACCGGAACTTTTTATCATTATAGAGACGGAACTTTGGCCGAATATAATCAGGATTGCCTCCAGGTTAAAGATTCCCGTTATCCTTCTAAACGGCAGGATATCTGAAAAATCCGTAAAGGGATACCTGAAGCTCTCTTTTTTTATGAAAAGAGTCCTGGATCATATCACACTTTTCTGCATGCAGAGCAGCGAAGATGCGCAAAGGATAATATCTCTTGGCGCTGATGCCGGCAAAGTGATGGTCTCAGGCAATTTCAAGTTCGACATTGAGGGCAGCCCTGTTGTGCCTGCATGGTTAGGCGAGATAAAGGGGCCTGTGCTTGTTGCAGGAAGTACGCATCGCGGTGAAGAGGAGATAATTATCGATGCCTGGCGCGACAATATTCGCCTCTTCCCCGGTCTCAAGCTTATAATTGCGCCCCGCCATCCTGAACGGTTCAGAGAGGCTGAGGACGCTGTCAGAAAGTCTGGCATGAAATATGTCACACGCTCAGGCTTCGGTTCGGACTGCAACGGGCATGGGCCAGCAGAATTCAATATTCTTCTTCTTGACTCAGTCGGAGAGTTGATGCAGATTTACAGCATAGCCGACATCGCGATCATGGGCAAGAGCTTCAAGGGCACAGGAGGCCAGAACCCTCTGGAGCCGGCTTTCTGGGGGAAACCGATCATCTGTGGCCCCCATATGGAGAATTTTCCTTTTATGCAGGAGTTTTTGACTAAAGGCGCAGCATTCGAGGTTTCTCCAACAGGCCTTGCCAAAAAGATCAAGGAGCTGCTCCTGCAGCCTGAAAAAGCAAAGGCTGCCGGTAAAAAGGCCAGGGAGCTCTATATAGAAAAATCCGGAGCCGTTGACCGGACGATGAAACTGGTTGAGGCATTACTCACAAACAGCCCAAAGTCTTATTGAAGGTACTGCCATGAGTTTAGCGATCAGGTTACAATCAGTGGGATGAATATTTTCGAATATATATATTATCTCGGCCTCACTGCAAAAAGGTCCTTCAGCCTGAAGATCCGCAGGAGATTACCCTTCAAAGTGATCAGCATCGGCAATATAACAGTTGGAGGCACGGGGAAGACACCTGCAACAATTGCCCTTGTCGAAGAAGCGAAAAAGCGGGGGTTTCAACCTTTCATCCTCACCCGCGGATACAAGGGAACTGCAAAAAGCCCATGTTTTGTATCTAAGGGAGAAGGCCCTCTCATGGGCCCTGAAGAGGCAGGCGATGAACCCTGTCTCATGGCAGAGCATCTGCGCTGCGTACCGGTTATAAAAAGCGCAGACCGGTATGAGGGCGGAATACTTGC
>JAGVHR010000188.1 GCA_020056455.1 Thermodesulfovibrionales bacterium | reverse complement strand
GCTGGTGGTATATTGAATCAACGAGTTACGGCAGAATGGAAAAATACTTGCAAATAATATTGTCCAAATTGAAAGTTAATAATTCAAATTGACAGACAGGGGATTTTGCTTTATAATTTAGTATGTTACAGCGGACGCTTGCTGAAAAAATAGCCTCGCTTGCATCTCAATTCCCGGTAATTTCGATTACAGGGCCGCGCCAGTCAGGCAAGACAACACTTGCTAAAATGGTCTTCGATCAGCATGAATATGTGACACTTGAGGATCCGGATGAAAGAGAATATGCCTTAAATGACCCAAGAGGTTTCCTGCGCAGGTTTAAGGGGTCTATAATCCTTGACGAAATCCAGCGCACACCTGAACTTCTGTCCTATATTCAGGGCATTGTTGACAGTGACGACAGTCCCGGAAGATTTATACTTACCGGTTCGCAGCAATTTCATCTCCTTCATAAAATAAGCCAGACTCTTGCAGGAAGAACTGCCCTTGTTCATCTTCTTCCATTCAGCATTGCAGAACTTCTTTCTGTAAAGGGGCCGGATCCATATAAGATTACGACGGTCCCGGCTGAGATCCAGAGGCCGTCATTTAAACTTGAGGAGATACTGTATCGGGGCTTTTATCCCCGTATTCATGATAAGGCGCTTGACCCTCATGACTGGTTATCGGCATATTACCGGACATATGTGGAAAGAGACGTCAGGGATATTATCCGCTTAGGAGACATAGATACATTTCAGCGTTTTGTTCGTCTCTGTGCAGGCAGGAGTGGACAACTGCTTAATCTTTCATCTCTTGCGCTTGACGCCGGCATATCACATACAACGGCAAGAAGCTGGTTGTCTGTGCTGCAGGCCGGTTTTATTGTTCATCTCCTGCCGCCTCATCATGCGAATTTCTCGAAAAGACTTGTTAAAAGTCCAAAGCTATATTTCATTGATACAGGTCTGCTGTGCTATCTGCTCAGGATAAGGAAGCCTGAAGACATACTTACGCATACAATGAAAGGATCAATATTTGAGACTTTTGTGGTTGCAGACCTGTTCAAGGCTTTTGTGCATTGGGGTGAAACTCCGCCGATGTACTTCTGGCGAGACAAAACAGGACACGAAGTTGACATTATTATTGATATTGGCGAGAAACTGATTCCAATTGAGATAAAGTCAGGGGAAACGGTTACCTCCGCTTTTTTTGACAGTATTCGCTATTTTCGCTCTCTTGGAAAGTCCATGGCGGATACAGGAGTTCTTATTCACGGTGGGGATGCTCTTTACGAAAGAGAAGACTGTATTGTTCGTCCCTGGCACCGGGCTGTTTAAGGACTGATTCAGTTTTTGAACTGGACAAGGAATATATAGCTCACCAAGAAACGCTTGAAAAGGAGCAGAACGTGTGTGGCTGCATTTCAAAACAGAAAGCGGAGAGGTGGACCCCAAAGGTTGGACAGTTTTGGGGCTGAGTTTGTTATGGAGCCGGGAAGCGGACTCGAACCGCCGACCTGCTGATTACGAATCAGCTGCTCTACCAACTGAGCTATCCCGGCACATAGGTGAATATTGTACCAGAAAGTTAAAGAATATTTGGGGAGATTGATAAACTTTTCAAGTGGAGATATTTTGCAGGATCAGGCCGGGTATTTCATGGAGCTGTGCTATCATGACTGCTGCATCAAGATTGATCGCAAGATTTGGCAATCCGAAATCCATTGAGTCCTCTTCCCCGAGGGTGATTGTCAAGGCCCCGGCCTTTTTCATCTTAAGAAGTCCCATTGCCCCGTCATTTTCAGCGCCACCCAAAAGTATACCGATAGCGTTTTCTCCTGCATGGGCAGCAACTGATGTGAAAAATTTGTCTATCGAAGGTCTTGTGTGCGGCATCTGGACGCTCTTCTCCAGGCTTATGCAGTATTGAGAGTCTTTTTTTGATACTGTCAGGTGGCGGTCCCCAGGTGACAGATATGCCGAACCGGACTGTATCTTGTCGCCTGTCCGGGCCTCTTTCACGGAAAGCTGAGAATATGTGTTAAGGTGCTCAGCAAGTGCAGGCACGCCATGCGAATGTATATGCTGCGTAATGACTATCCCAGGCACAGAGGACGGCAACTCCAGCAGTATTTTGCGGATGGCCTGAGTGCTCCCTGCGGCTGCTCCGATGGCAATGATTTTCTCCTGGGCTCTGCCTTTTTTCTCAACAGACGATGGAAAGCCTGAAACGTCTGAATACCATGCATCGCTTTCGCTGCCCTTTACAGTTCCTGCTGCAAGCCTGACTTTTCGGATTATCTCATCTGATATATCCAGGGCGCTGTTTCGGCTATGGGCCGCGTTTCTGAATACAAACTCTACAGAGGTGAGGTCCCATGCCTTGACCGCCGCAACGCTTTCGTATGGCGTAAGTGTGCTTAACATTACCACCGGAACCGAACATGTTTTTTTTAGTTTCTTAAGGAAGGAAAGACCTTCCATAATCGGCATGATGTCAAGAATCACTACATCCGGACCGAGGACGCTGATCTTTTCAATAGCTATTTTGGGGTCCTGAACTGTATCTACAATCTCAATATCCTTTGCTTCACTTAACAGATCGATCAGGAGATAACGCGTCACCAGATAGCGCGATACCGCTGAATCATTGACGATAAGTATTTTTATCTTTTTTTTAACAGGCATGGGGGATATCTATATTTATTGTTGCCATGATAGCAGGATGAGGCGCTCAAAAGCTGCTCCCCGTGTGTCTCTTAAGGGGTGTCCCTAATGGCTCTTTGCTGATTGACTTTTCACTCATAAATACCCCCTTCCTTTTTGTCGTTGTCATGAAGCTTAATAAAATCAAGCAAGCTATTAACAATTTGTTCTGTCAAACTGTCCAGCCAATAGGGTCCACCTCATTAAACAAGAGCGGCTACTTTTTGTAGCAAAATTCAACGACCGTCTTTTTTCTATTTTCCATGAGGCATATTTAACTTCGCTCCGTCGGCATCAGTGCGGGTAATAAGACTGCCTGCGGAGTCGTAGGTGAAGGCTGTAATACTGCCGCTGGAACTAATGTCGCGCGTTCGACCCCGGAAGAGTGCCTGGGGATCGGCAACTGGGGGCCGGTATTCACCGGCATCGTCATCTGTTCCTATGCCTGCAGCGTCAGCACTCTGGCTGATATCCGTTGTTACTGCAGGGGGCATCTGCTCATCAATGCCCATATCTATTTGGGCAACTCCGTCCTGGTTCCCATCCTGAATCCTGCGGGCTCCGTCAAAATCAACTGCCGGAAGACTGGGTGCCGTATTATCCCCGGCGTCTACGGGAGGGGACTGCCCTCCAATATGGTAATTCCCATTTACTGCCGAAACGAATAATGGGTCGGCTGAGATGTTACCGTCCGACCCTGTCCTGTCACTGCAGGTACCGTCATAGGCTGCATGATTCGGGTTGAAGATGTCATTTGATGAGATAACGGGCGCGTTAGTATCATTAAAGTCTCCGCAATATAAGGCAGCGTAACCCCCGGTCTCCACGATTAGGTTATTGATAAGGAGGCTGTCCTTGTCATATCCATCTGCAAATACACCTGCCCCAAAGTTGTCTGCAATAGTGTTATTTACAAGAAATGGCCCGCGGACACCCGAAGGGACAAGCCAGTAAATGCCCCCACCATTGTCCGCCGAGTTGCCGGTGATGAGGTTCTGGATGATGTTGGCATCGGACTGGTTAAACATAGAGATTCCGCCTCCGCTCCAATACGCCCTGTTCCCACGAATAATGTTGCCCCTTATCGTCGGCGATCCTGCTGCAAAGAGCGAAATGCCGCCTCCATCTGATGAGCTTGTGACGTTGTCCGCTATGACGTTGTCGATTATCATTGCAGATGCCGCTCCGCCGATGCTGATTCCACCGCCTCCTATACCACCGCTACAGCCTGATTGCGAATTGTTTATGATCCGGTTTCCCTGTATTAAGGGCGACCCAAAGCTTATGGAAATGCCGGACCCCACGCAAGCATGATTCTCCTTGATAATATTGTTTCTAATGGTGGGTGAAGCCCCGTCAATGCGAATTCCGCCGCCATCACCAAAGCCCGACGTGTCGAATCCAGAGCGGCCGTTTCTGATGACAAAACCGCTTAAAATTGAAGACCTGCGTTCGTGTGAAGAGAATGTGACCACCGAGCCGCTGGCGCGGCCATTTATGATTGTCGGCCTCGCCCCTTTCCTACTTCTAACCTCAATAGCCTTACCGAGAAAGTCGATATTTTCGTAGTATGTACCGGGCGACACCTCGACGATGTCGCCGTCCTGAGCCGCATCTATAGCGGACTGAATTGTCGGTATATTAAGCGGCACATTGATTGTAGCGGCTGAGGCAACATGGGGAAGTAGCTGAAGCAGCGCGGCAATGACAACTGCGATTTGTTTCAAACTCTGTGGCATGTCATATCTCCTACCTGTTTGAGTTCGTTATCATTTGTAAAAACGGATCGCCTTGCGCCAAAAAAGTAAGCAATGTGCAGTGTCTTCCTGAATCCTGTCATTAGATTATCCCTCCCTTAAAATCGATATTGCGGCGAATAGATATTCAACTTTTTATTCCCCAGAGGCTGTCTCATTACATATACGGATTGCAATACTCATCACATTTATTCCCCAGAGGCTTCCTTTCTGAATGTGTTGCGTATTGAATGCAGTAATATTTATTGCAGGATGTATGCCAGTATAATCACGATTGAGAAATATTCATTAAACAAAGGCGATTATGGCTGCAAGCATCGCCTGGCATAGGGAGTATAGGGGTGCAACCAAAAAAAGGTGTAAAGGGCCTAAAGAGGCAAATTAATCCAACAAATCAAGGTGTTTCGACAAATGCGAATGTTGCATGCAGGCAACTAAAGTTGCACCCATCTATACCTTCAGTTTTTGGTTTAAAGTGTTGGTTTTAGCTTATTGAGGCGCTTGTTTAGCGCCTGCCTGGTGATGCCGAGAAGTGAGGCTGCAATGCCCTGATTATTGGCTGAAAGCTTGAGGGCTTCTGCAACAAGAAATTCCTCAGTCTCCCGAAGAGAAGGGAACCTTCCGAAGATGGCGGTCATGTGGCTTGAATTCCCTGACCTGTCAGGCATAGGCAGCCGGCGCATTTTTTGGTCCTGATGTATGGTAACCCTGAAACTCTCCAGTGAGAGTTTCCCAGACCTGTTGCTGGCGACCGAGTCGAAGACCATTGATTGCAGCTCCCGAACATTCCCCGGGAAATGATAAGCAGACAGGAGTGTGATCAGTTCTCCGGGATACGCAGGTGGAGTTTTATTCATGGATGAGGCAGCAGAGGCAATGAAATGATTCAGAAGCGCAGGGACATCCTTAATCCGCTCCCGAAGCGGAGGAATGTGAATTTGATGAGCGCGCAGCCTGAAATAGAGGTCCTTTCTGAATCGTCCTTTTGCAATGAGGGTCTGCATCTCAACATTCGTTGCCACTATGATCCTTGCATCACTCTGTCTGGGCAGGTCTGAACCAAGGGGAAAGTATTCCTTCTCCTGGAGCAGACGGAGGAGTTTAACCTGTGACATTTCGCTGAGGTCTCCGATTTCATCAAGAAAAAGGGTCCCTCCTGAGGCCTGTGCTATCAATCCTTCGCGCGCTGATTCAGCGCCGGTGTAAGCGCCTTTTTTATGGCCAAAGAGAGTGTCGGAAAACATTGTATCATCGAGCCCCGAGATATTCAGGGCAATGAAGGCCCCTTTCCTGTTGCTGGCTTCATGAACGGCGCGCGCGAAAAGCTCCTTGCCTGTGCCTGTCTCACCGGTTATAAGCACAGGCTGCTGAGACGCTGAGATGGCCTCGGCATATTGAAATAAAGGTCGCATTTTTTTGCTTCCGGTTACGATCTGAGCAAAGGCGCTTTCATGTTCAAGCCGGTCGCTGAGGAGATACTGCTTTAGTGAGGACACTTCGCTCTGGAGCGCAGAAATCTCAAGCGCTTTTCTGAGGCTTGAGATAAAACGGCTGATTTCCACCGGCTTGACAAGATAATCAAACGCTCCTGATTTCATGCAGGCAATTGCTGTCTCAAGGTTTTCTGTGGCAGTCATAACAATGACCGGGACATCGGGGTTGCTCCGATTGATCTGTTCAAGCAGTTCCATTCCGCTGATATGCGGCATGGCAAGGTCAAGCACCACACAGGACACAGGCTGTTCGTTCAGGACCCGCATGACATCGCGTCCGTCCTGAACTGTCTGAAAATTGCTCATCCCAGCCTTGAGGAGAACAGCGCTGAAGCTCAGAAGAATCATAGGCTCATCATCAATAAGGAGGACCGGGTGTTCAGGGTAAATCGTCTGCGGCATCTCAGTTCCTTTCTCAGTCAATACGCCGGCGTATCAGACCTTCCATCTGGTCTTCTTTTTTCTTGCTGCCTCGACTTCCTGCTTCCTGTCTTCAAACCCCTTCCGCCCCATCATGCCGTAGGTGTACTTCTTCCCCTCCTCAACACCGGGCTGATTGAACGGATTGATATTCAGCAGAAGTCCGGTGAAGGCCGTTGCAATTTCAAAGAACATGAAGAGCTGGCCGATGTGGTATGCGTCTATGGCCGGGATAGAGATAGTCATATTCGGCTTCCCTTTTTTTGCGAGCGCGAGTTCCGTAGATTCCTGCTCTGCCTTGATCAGTGCGGAGAGCCCGTGTCCTGACAGATAGCTCATGCTCTCATACTTTTCAAATACCCTCGGTATCGTAATATCCTTTCCGTAGTCATTCACCCTGATGAAGGTGATCACCTTATCTTCAGGCCCTTCCATCCAGAGTTGCAGCTGGGAGTGCTGGTCGGTTGTGCCGACAGAAGGATAGGGGGTCATCCCTGAGCCGTTTTTGCCGAGGCTTTCGGCCCATAGCTGGCAGAACCACTCAGATAGGTACTTGAGGCTGTCTGCATAAGGGATCATGACATTGATCCCTCTTTTTTCTTCAGTTGCCATGAGATAGAGGAGTATGCTGAAAAGGTATACAGGATTTTTCCACAGGTCTTCATCGGAGCAGGCATTATTAACCTGGTCAGCCCCGCTGAGAAGGTCCTGAGATTCGATGCCGGCCACCTCTGCAAGCAGGAGGCCGACCGGAGTCAGTACCGAATATCTGCCGCCTATCAGAGGATCGACAGGCAATGTCCTTATGCCCTCTTCTGTCGCCAGTTTTCGCAAGGCGCCGGAGACCGGGTCAGTGGTGGCAATAAATCGTTTTGAAGCATTATTGCCGTGGATTGTTTTCATCCTGTCCCAAAGGACCATGAACGATGCGGCTGTTTCTGCGGTGCTGCCGGATTTTGATATAACGTTTACCGTAGTCCTTTTCAGGTCAACGACCGAGAGGATATGGCGCATTGTCCCTGGATCAACGTTGTCATAGATGAAGATTTTCGGGCCCTGTTTCAGGTTATGAAGGGGACTGAGGGCCTCGAGAATGGCCCGGGGCCCCAGCGCAGAACCTCCGATGCCGAGGACCAGGAAAGCGTCCGAGTCATTCCTGACTTCCTGCGCAATGCGCCTGATTTCAGACGTGTCTTTGCCGGGGAGATCGAGAAATGCAAACTCTTTCAATGTTCTTTCAGAAAATTGCCCGTGAAGCCCTGAAACCCTGCCCCTCATTCCCTCAAGCATGTTTACGGCCATACCATTGGCGCCGATTACTTCTTCCATCATGTTTGAATAATTCAGTTCAATCATATACCCTCCGTGAGCTGACTTTTTCATTAAATATTACACTGCCCCGGCAAGGCACGCAAGTTCTTTATTGTCCGCTCATGGTATTATAGACATCAATGATATCGGCAATGGAGGCGCTGCATGGTAGCGATAACAGCTCTGCTCTGTAACGGGAATCGTGATTTGTTCAGTATTCTGCCATGATGCTCCGGTCCGGCAGGATGAAAACCGAAAAATATCTTCAGCTGTTTTTTTCCGCCATAGGCAAGGCCACGCTTGAATTAATAAGAAACCTGGGGGCCATGGCCCTGTTCTTTGCTGAGGCTGTTTGCAAGATCTTCCGTCCAAAGCAATTTCGTGAGATCATACATCAGGTGTTTTATATAGGGGCAAAGTCAACAAATATAGTTCTGTTGATAGGCCTTTTTACAGGCATGGTTCTTGGTCTGCAGCTCTACTATACTCTCATAAAATTCGGCTCGGAGGGGGTCCTCGGCTCGGTTGTTTCCCTGGCGCTTATAAGGGAATTAGGCCCGGTGCTGACTGCTATTATGATCACGGCGCGGGCTGGTTCGTCGATGGCTGCCGAGATCGGCATACTTCGCATTTCAGAACAGATCGATGCGCTGTACACAATGAGGATTGATCCCGTCAGATATATTGTAAGCCCCAGGATAGCCGCTTCAATCATAAGTTTTCCTCTTCTGACCGCCTTTTTCGATCTAATAGGCATTTTAGGCGGATATCTGACTGGAGTTTTACTTTTGGGGGTCAACGAGGGAGCATATTTTTACAGGGTACAGGCCTATGTAGAGATGAAGGACATTACCGGAGGGTTTATCAAATCGCTGGTCTTTGCCATGCTGGTGTCCACCATCTGCTGTTTTCAGGGTTTTTTTACGAATAAGAGATCTGACGGATACGGGGCCAGAAGCGTAAGTCTGTCGACTACTGCGGCTGTGGTCCTTTCTTGTGTGATGATCCTTGTTTCCGATTATGTGGTTACGTCACTTTTGATGTGAAAGCTGATATGCAGACGCCATTGATAGAATTTCGCAACGTGAGCAAGCGTTTTGACGACCATACGGTACTGGACAACGTCAACCTTGAGATTTTCGAAAATCAGATCACTACGATTATCGGCAAGAGCGGCACAGGGAAAAGCGTTCTTCTTAAGCATATCATCGGGCTGCTGTCGCCGGACGAGGGGACAATCCTTTTCAGGGGCAAGCCTGTGCATGAAATGAAAAAGGCTGAGTGGGATGTTTACCGGAGCAGGATCAGCTATATGTTTCAGAATAACGCGCTTTTTGACTCCCTGACTGTTTTTGAAAATATTGCCCTGCCGCTCAGGCAGACTACAAATCTCCGGAATAGAGAGATTATGCGAAAGGTCATGATGAGGGCCCAGCAGACTGAACTTTTTGATGCGATAAGAAAATACCCTGCTGAACTCTCCGGCGGCATGCAGAAGCGGGTCGCTCTTGCAAGAGCGCTTGTTACTGATCCTGCTATCGTTCTTTTTGACGAGCCGACCACAGGGCAGGACCCAATTCGAAAAAATACAATTCTGAGCATGATCGCCCATTACCGCAGGCAGTTTGGATTCACGGCTATTCTTATCAGTCATGACATCCCTGATGTTTTTTTTATTTCCGACCGGATAATCCTTCTTTGGGATGGGACGGTGGCGTTTCAGGGGAGCTATGAGGAGTCTACTCAATTGAACCACCCTATGATCGATGAATTCATGCGCAGCCTGGAGGGTTTTCAGGATAAACTGACAGGCCTGCTTTCGAAACAGGTCTTCAAGACCCGCTATGCCATGACATTCCATCGGGGGCATATCGATGCTACGGTTTCCGCGATTCTGTTTACTGTCGGCGTTGATCTGCATGCCGAGTCCTACGACGCACCGCTGTTCGAGACCCTCAGAATTCTCGGTGAGAACATAAATGATTATTTTGCCCCCCTTGGCGGTTTTTCCGCACGGCACGGGAGGAGCCAGATCCTGACCGTGCTTCCCCGTGTTCCGATTGCCGATGCCGGGGGGCTGCTTGACAGCTTCGCCGAACTTCTGCAGGAGCGGGCTTTGCCCGAAATTGAAGAGATGGTCCAGCGCAGCGTTGGAGATGACAGGTGCTTCACAATTTTCATCAAAGCGGGTATTATGGAAGGGAGTTCATCGGAAGACCTGGATGCGCTTATGAGCAGGGCCGGGTCGAATCAGAGGACTGTGGCAGTATACAATTGTGAGCGAGGGGGTAGGGCTGCTTGAAAGAATATACCATACAGACCGTGGTAGGAGTTTTTGTTGTTATCGGGCTGATCTGCGTTGGTTATATGACGATCCATCTCGGGAAGTCTTCCTTTTTTGCTGACGATTACTATTCTCTGTATGCCCGCTTTTCATCGGTTTCCGGCCTTAAGTCAGGCGGCCCTGTGGAAGTGAATGGAATAGAGGTTGGAAAAGTGCAAAAACTGGCCCTGGACAAGGACAAGCAGCTGGCCCTTGTCGAACTGAAGATACCGAAAGGCCTTGCTGTATATGACGATGCCATTGCGACCATTAAGACTTCCGGTCTGATAGGGGATAAGTTCGTGAAGATTGATCCTGGCGGCGGCGGTGAACTTCTGAAGCCTGGAGGGACCATTACTGAGACGACATCACCCACTGATATTGAGGAACTTATAAGCAAATATGCCTTTGGAGATGTTACCGGCAAGAAGAAAGATGAGCCCAAATAGCTATTTGGAGGACCACATGAGAACACTTTTTGTTGCAATATTCATTCTGCTTTTTACTGCATCTCTTGCAGTAAGCGCGGCTTCACCTCTCAATTTCGTTCAGGTCCATGTCAACAACGTCCTCGATGTGCTGAAGGACCCCTCACTGAAAGGGGAATCGATGCAGAAGGTAAAAAAAGAGCGTATCCGCTCCATATCTGAAAAGATGTTTGATTTTTCTGAGCTGTCGCGGAGGGCGCTGGCAAATAACTGGAGCGCGTTGAATGCAGTGCAGCAAAAAGAGTTTGTTGAACTCTTCAAGGAGGTGCTCGAAGACGCATATGTCGACAGGATAATGTCTTATTCAAACGAAAAAATACTCTTTCAAAAGGAAATTTCGATGACTGACAAGACCTCCGAGGTGCAGACAGTGATAATCACGAGAAAAGCTGAGATACCTATCAATTACCGGGTGACTATGAAAGATGACGGATGGCGGGTATATGATGTTGTGATCG
>JAGVHR010000103.1 GCA_020056455.1 Thermodesulfovibrionales bacterium | reverse complement strand
TTAACAGGAGTTTTTTTATTTTTGTTGTAACCCGTAAATGACAAGGTATGAATATTTTCGCAGATGGCATCGTAGAGCAATAATGCAGTAACTTCAAAAGGCAGCCAAAGAACGCCTCTTGCTTTGCCGCTCGCCTTTTCATAGAGCTCTTATGCTCTGCTGATGCTGAGTTTTTATCAACTACCAGGTCTTATGGCTGACTTGACGATCGGCGCATGGAACCGTAATAGTAGAGCATGCTTTTATTGACAGGCGATTCATGATGCAGGCTGCTCTTATTACCGGCGCTTCGCGAGGTCTCGGGAAGGCCCTAACTCTGGCCTTCCTAAACGCAGGTTATCACGTCGCTGCAAATTACTGCTCTTCTGAAGAGGAAGTTCTGCAGATTGTGTCGACCCGCAGGGAATCTGCCATAGCCGTAAAGGCGGATGTGGGCGATTCCAACGAAGTCAATGCCATGCTCGAAACTGTGCAGCGGACATTCGGCAGACTCGATGTCATCATATGCAACGCAGGCATCACCAGGGACAGTATGCTCGTACGGCAATCAGAAGCAGACTGGGACCTTGTTCTAAAGACCAATCTTACCGGTTGTTTTCACATTATACGGGCTGCAGCGCCCCTCATGATCAAATCAGGAGGAGGACATATCATGAACATCTCGTCTATCTCAGGAATAAAAGGCAGCGAGGGACAGGCTGCATACAGCGCCTCAAAGGCAGCCCTGATCGGCCTCACCATAACAGCTGCCAGAGAACTTGCTGAATATAATATACGGATAAATGCTGTATTGCCCGGATATATGCTGACTGATATGGGAAAGAATGCAGGACGCGCTGCTGATAAGGCAAAACAGGACAATATCCTCAGAAAATATTCAAATCCGGATGAGATTGCCGGATGGATAGTGTCCTTCTCAGGGACAACAGGCATTACCGGCCAGACGTTCAACCTTGACAGCAGACTTCTATAGCCCGCCAGGGCCTGATTAGACTACAGCACGGTGAAGCCCATGCCTCGCCTCTTCTCCCTTATCCTAATGCCGCGTTACCTCCCCTGCATCTTCTTATTACGCCCTGGCTTTGATTATCAGGCCTTTTTCCCCAGCTCTCCAGCCCTGTCCCTTGCTGCTGAGAGAGCCTCTGAGACAACAGCCTTCAACGCCTTATCCTCAAAGACCTTCAGCCCTGCCGCAGTCGTACCGCCGGGAGAGGTCACCATCTGCCTGAGTTTTTCCGGCGACATGCCGGTGTCAAGCAGCCTTGCGGTGCCAAGCGCTGTCTGAACAGCCAGTTCTGTAGCAGCGTTTCTGTCAAGGCCTAACTTTTCTCCTGCCTCTATCATCGCCTCGATAAACAGGGCAATAAACGCAGGTCCGCTTCCTGAAACAGCGGTAACAGCATCCATGAGTCGCTCGGGGAGGGCCATGACCCTGCCTATCGACATCAGCATGCTCTTTACAATATCTATTTCAGGGCCTGTGAAGCACTCGCAAAGTGAAAAAACAGACATACCTTCCTGAATTAAAGCAGGAGTGTTAGGCATGACCCTGACGATCTTGTTCGTCTTCAGCTTTGACAGCAGATATGAGAGAGTAATGCCGGCTGCAATAGAAACGATTGTTTTATCTTCTGATATGTCAGCTGTGATTTCGTCAAGCACCGCCTCCATAATCTGGGGCTTCACCGCAAGGATTATCATATTGCAGGAGGCGGCAACTTCCCTGTTTGACGCTGTCGTTTTTACGCCATAGGCCTGCTCAAGATACTTCCTTCTCTCGTCCACGGGTTCTGACACAATAATCTGACTCTTTACCATACCCTTAATCAAAGCCTCTGCCATATTGCCGCCGCCTATAAATCCTATCATACGGGCCTCCTGCAAAAGTCTGAATTTATCATATAGTCGCCCTTTCTCCGAAAATAGCTGTTCCTATCCTTACCATGGTTGCTCCCTCCTCTATGGCTATCTCAAAATCATGGGACATTCCCATTGAAAGCTCAGTCAGCAAGAAGCCTTGCTTACAGGTTTCATCTCTCAATTTTCTCAGTTCACTGAAAAAAGGCCTGACATCTTCAGGCTTTTCAAAATAAGGCGGAATCGTCATCAATCCCTCGACCCTCAGGCTTGTCATACGCTCCAAAGCTCTAAGTAATATAAGAATATTATCCTTATTGATCCCATGCTTGGACTCTTCATGTGAAAGTTTTACTTGAAGTAATATTCTCTGTATTTTCCCTATGCTCTCCGCGCATCCATTGATCAAGCCGGCCAGTTCAATCGAGTCAACAGACTGGATCATATCAAACAATTCAACCGCAGTCTTTGCCTTGTTCTTCTGCAAGTGCCCTATCAAATGCCACTGCACACATTCACTCTTCAGGCCAGGCACTGCACTCCTGATTTTTTTTTGGGCTTCCTGGACTCTGTTTTCTCCGAATATTGTGAGCCCGCTTTCAAAAGCGTCACTGATAACCTCAGACCCAACATTCTTGGTCACCGCGATGAGTTGAATATCCCCCGGGCTTCTGCCTGCTCTGACGGCAGCAGAGGACATCCTACTGTAAATATCTCTGACATTGCCTGAGATCATGGGGTTCATACTGCAAGCGCCTTCTGATATTCTTCCCAGAGATATTTCATGGCAACTCCTGCATCAATAAAATCCCATGCAAGCGGCTCGGAAAAGTCTTTCTGCCTGAAGATATAATGTGCAATGTCAATATCAGCTGATCCCTTCTTAATAACATCAAAATCCTCTGTGGCAATTTGCTCAATGACCTTTCCGACACGTCTGTCCCCAAGGGCAAAAAGACCCTGCAGGTGCGCATCTTTAGGCATATCATGAAGCACCCTTACTCCTTTTTCATGGATCAGGCCTTTTTTTATACGGCGCAGTTTCTCCTTGAGGCTTTTTAACGGCTCCATGGGATGCCATTGAAAAGGGGTAAAAGGTTTGGGCACAAAGGTGCTGACGCTCAGGCGTATATACCCCTTCCTGGTATTCCTGCGTATGGCGCTGACCAGACTGACTATGCCGTCAATATCATCCATAGTCTCGGTCGGAAGCCCTATCATAAAATATAGCCTGAGAATATTGACATCGCTTTCGAGAATGGTCCTGGCCGTCTCAAAGATATCGTTATCGCTGATCTTTTTATTGATTACATCCCTCAATCTCTGAGTGCCTGCCTCAGGGGCAATAGAGATGCTCTTATGTCCCTTCATAAGCTGCACAAGTACGGCGCTCTTTGCGCTCGCCCGCAGCGAGGTAATCGAAAAATCAACGCCTTCCATGCGCAGCACTTCTTCTGCATGGGGGTAGTCGGAAAGGGACGGCCCTATAAGTCCGACCCTGTGGGTCTGCATGACCGCATCCCTTACTTCTTCCGAAAGTTCTGCAATCCCTTTTTTCCTCACCGGCCTGTATATATGCCCTGCGACGCAGAACCTGCAAGTCCACGGACATCCCCTCATAACCTCAATAAGATACATGTCCGAAAATTCCGCCTCAGGGGTGATGATTGAAGTTTTGACAATAGACTTTGATAAGTCGGAAATGGCACGTTTTCTGATGACTTCAGGAGCATTATGAGATGAGGACCGGACGGAAATGCAACCTGCGTCGTCATAGCCGACATTATAGAATCCGGGGACATAGATGCCAGCTATCCGAGTGACAGCCTCAAGAAGCGCCTCCCTGCCGCCTGAAGCGCTAAAGACAGAAAGGAATTCACCGAGCATCTCATCAGCCTCACCCACAAAAATAATGTCCATGAAATCAGCAAGGGGTTCGGGATTAAAAAAAGCGCAGACTCCTCCCATGGCAACAAGGGGATACTGGTGTTTACGGTCCTCGCTTCTCGCAGGTATGCGGGCCATTTTCAGCATTCTGAGCACATTAGGATAGTCGTTTTCAAACGAGACTGAGAAGGCAATTATGTCGAAATGAGAAAGAGACCTCCCGGATTCAAGTGAAAGTAGCTCTCCCCTGGTCTTTCGGAGGTTTTCAAAATCCTCCTGGTCAGGGAAAAAAACACGCTCACACACTATATTGTTCAGACTGTTCAAGTAGCCATAGATGCCCTGGAAACCAAGGCTGGACATACCGACAGAGTAGCAGTTTGGATAACAAAGGGCAATATTGACCCTGCCCCCGGGGTCCTTGAATATAGTTCCTTTTTCTTTGGATATTAAAAGGCCGGTTTTTTTGGTCAATCTTCTGTTCATGTCAGGGACCGCTAAAAGAAAAGGGGCTCAAGCAGCCCCTTTTCTTCATGTATATATCTAAGCAAATCCTACTTCTTCCTGGCGCTTCCC
>JAGVHR010000163.1 GCA_020056455.1 Thermodesulfovibrionales bacterium | reverse complement strand
GGGCGGAATACTTGCATTGGAACAAATCAGGACCCAGGAACCAAACGTCAAAAACAAGCACGCAATTCCCATCTCCCAATCCCTCACACCCCTTTTTATCCTCGACGATGGGTTTCAGCACTGGCAACTGTACAGGGACAGGGACATTGTGCTCATAGATTCAGCAGACCCCTTCGGAAACAAACATCTTCTGCCGTTCGGTCGCCTTAGGGAACCATTGGCAGAATTGAAGCGGGCGGATATTATTGTAGTCACCAAGGCTGAAAGAGAGGATTCAGGCCTCATTTCTCAGATCCGGAAATATAATATGCAGGCCCCGATATTCTTCTCGCAGCACCGTGCCGTATCAGTAAAGCTCTTCCCTGCGGGCAAAAAGCCGCTTGGCTGGCTCAAGGACAGGAAGGTCTTCTGTTTTTGCGGCCTTGCTGACCCTGAGTCATTCAGGAATACCGTCTCATCGGCAGGCGCAGAGATCGCAGGCCTGAAGGCATTTCCAGACCACCATCCCTATTCACAGCAGGATATTTCGTCATTAGTAAACAAGTGCATGGCCTCAGGGGCTTCCTGGCTCATCACAACAGCCAAGGACATGGTAAAACTGCGAAGCCTTGATTTGCCGGAAAATATTCTTATAATAGAGATTGAATTTGTCGCAAACAATACTTTTTTTGAGAGCGTATTTGCATGACTGTCAATAACAACAAGGGGAACAAGTGGTTAGATATATAAACGTAAAGAGTAAAACACGAACTGAGTTCGTTGATATTACGGACAAAATTCAGGAAATCGTCAGGGAAGCAGGCATTGTAAACGGTATCTGTTATCTGTTCGTGCCCCACACAACAGCCGGTATTACTATTAATGAAGGCGCTGACCCATCAGTGCAGCGCGACATCCAGACCTACCTGAACAAACTTGTTCCCTTTGAAGGGGACTATCACCACCGCGAAGGCAATTCATCAGCCCATATCAAAGCATCTATAATAGGCATGTCTTCCCATGTCTTCGTTGAGGAAGGCAAGCTTGTTCTCGGCACATGGCAGTCCATCTTCTTCTGTGATTTTGATGGCCCAAGACATCGCAGAGTGGCCGTAAAATTCACCACAGGCGACAAAAAACAGGCTTAAAAACATAGGGCCCCGACATAATCCAAATATTTCATCCTGTATCCCGGCGCAGATCTGCTGTGCCCGCTGCCTGGTCGCATAATCTCAACTTTATGACTTTTTACGAGTCACTCAATATTGAAAACAGCTACTTCTTTTATACCAGGAATATACTGGCCCACCGGAACCAGTTTTTTGTTGTCCTTTACGCAGTCGATGATGATAGTCCAGAGCTGATTCAGTTCTTCCTTTTCCCTGTCATTTTCAGGGGTCATCTTCAGCAGAGTTCCTTCAAGTTCGATCTTCATATCAATTCCTCCGGTTAATACTACAGTGAATCTTTTTTGGATTTATTCCCCCTCCTGCAAGGGGAAATTTCAACGTCTTCACAATATATAAAGCTGAATGAGATATTTCATTATACTATTTTTTTTCCTTCCAGTAGGGACTCGATATATCATCGAATATGGCATTGGCAGCGATCGAGCCCTGACCCACAGCAGTTACGATCTGTTTGAACCCTCCTGTGATATCGCCTGCTGCATAGACTCCCCTCACCGTTGTCCTGTGTTCTTTGTCAACCCTGATATATCCCTCATCATCAGTCTCAACGCCAAGCTTTTTGGCAAGCTCATTTAGAGGCACATAACCTATGGCAATGAATACTCCATCAACCGCAAGTGAATATACTGTTTTGTCCAGGAGGTTTTCGAGGACAACTTCAGTAACTGACTTTTTACCTTTTATCTCTTTCACAACCGTGTCCCGTATAATGGGGATATGGTTTTTCCCCAGGTTGTCCTGAAGAAACTGCTCAGCCCTGAGTTTGTCCCTTCTGTGCACAATTGAAACATCAACACCAAGGTTCTTCAGGTAAAGGGCCTCGGTAGCGGCTGTATTGCCTCCGCCGATGACAATGACCTTTTTGCCGTCCTTAAAAAAATACCCATCGCAGGACGCGCAATAGCTGACCCCCTTGCCCTGAAACTCCCGTTCTCCCGGCACTTCGAGTTTCCTGCTGTCAGCCCCGCTTGCGATCAGGAGAGCTTTGGCCTTGTATGACGCCCTGTTCGTCTTTATTTCAAAAGTATCTCCTTTTCTCTGCGCATCAAGGACATCTTCACCTTCATGTATCTCAGTATATTGAATGGCCTGCTGTGCCATCATATCCATGAGCGTCTTGCCGCCGATCCTGGTAAAGCCCGGATAGTTTTCGACTATAGGGGTTATCGCAACCTGGCCTCCGATATTGCTTTTTTCTATTACTACCGTATTCAGCCCGCTCCGTTCCGCATAGATCGCCGCAGTCAGCCCGGCAGGCCCTGCACCTACAATTACAAGGTCTTTTTCAGTCTCGCCTGTTCCCTCGAATGCCTTAACTTCTATAGGGGCGGCAGTAATAATCTCTTCGATAAAAACCTCTTCCGGCTGGAGACCAAGGCCGACAAGCCTGTCGTCAATAAAGACCTGGGGCACGGAAAAGGCATTGTACTGAGTTGCAAGGTCCCTGTTTTCATATATCTCTATTATCTCTGTACTGATGAGGTCCTTCTTCTCAATGGCAGCGCATATAGCAAGCAGCGCCTGATGAGGACAATATGGGCAGGTTGGACTGACAAACACCTTGATATTACGGGCCTCTTTAAGTTCAGAGAGTCTCTTTGCGGCAGATTCCGAGAGCATTATACTGCCCCCTGATACCATAATAAGCGACAGCAGGAACGTTCGGGCCTCTTCGCCGGCTGGTGCGCCAGTGAGCCTGATTGAATAACGGTCAGGCTGTATAAGAAGAGTCGGGGTGCGGGTAACCTGATACTTCCTCGCTGTGTCACTGTCAAGTCCTTCAAAAACAGGCTTGATCTTATCTGAAATTTCGGCAAGCTCTGTAAGAAGCTTCTTGCAGTATTCATTGAAAAGTTCATTCTCTTTCTCGGAGAGGACCGCAATAACCGTAACAGCCTCGCCCATCTTTGCAAGCTCCTGCTGCAGGACCTTTCTGGTCTCGCTGGAAATAAAGGATT